>CAZIKE010000046.1:0-25047 GCA_964539775.1 uncultured Chitinophagales bacterium | reverse complement strand
GGAGATTCGACCTACAGGCCGGCGAATGAACCGCAGAGACGCAAAGAGCGCGGAGGGAATCACAGACCACTATAGCGAGCGCGTTCGTGTAGGGGCACGGCTTGCCGTGTCCTGTGTGAAGGCATCCTTCTTCAGTTGTTATCCTCGGAAGAAGGATGCCTTCTGCTATGTATCTCGAATCGGGAGATTCGAACTCCAGGGGTGTCGGGAGAGAGTCCCGGCCAACGAGGGAGACCATGCCTTCTGCCAACGAGTTCCATCTCAAGAATAAGAACTGCATTCCTACAAATGCAGATTACGCTTTGACTGTCATGACGTGTTCGTTGGCGAAAGGCCTGCTTATGCCATCGAATCTCCCTGGCATGCGTGGCATAGAGCTTGACCTCCTCAGCGATGCATACTATGGAAACGATCGCTGCAAAATGACGGCATGGAGCGCATAGTTGTTATCAATCCCGGTTCAACTTCAACCAAGATAGCCATTGCTGCGGAGGAACAGATCGTGAAGAGCGAAACGCTGCGACACGAGCCTTCGGAGCTTCGGAACTTCGCTTGTATCTGGGACCAGTTCGAGTTTCGGCTTGAGGCATGCCGGCGATGGCTGGCGCAGCGCATCGAGCAATGTTCGGCGGTGGTTGCGCGGGGAGGGTTGCTGCGACCGGTTGCAGGAGGAACATACCTCGTGAGCGACGCGATGATCGGTGATGCCCGGAAGAATGTGCAAGGGGAGCATGCTGCCAATCTCGGCTGCGCTCTCGCACATGAGCTTGCGCGACAATTCGGTTGTTCCGCGTACGTCGTCGATCCCGTCTCGGTGTATGAGTTTGAGCCGTTGGCGAAGTACTCGGGACTTCCGCAGATCGAGCGGCAGAGCCTCTCGCACGCGCTGAACATCCATGCCGCGGCGCGACGCGCTGCGGCTGAACTGGAGCTCCGCCTGGAGGACTCACACTTCGTTGTATGTCATCTTGGGAGCGGCATCTCGGTCGCGCCGCTGCGCGGCGGGAGAATCATTGATGTAAACGACGCGTCCAGCGACGGCCCGTTTGCCCCCGAGCGTTCCGGTGGTCTCCCGCTGCAGCAGTTCATTTCGCTTTGCTTCTCCGGACAATACTCTGAAACGGAGCTGCGAGACCTCGTCCGTGCACGCGGCGGTTTGGTGGCGTACCTTGGCACGAACAACGTGCAGGACGTCGAGCGGCGCATTGAAGAGGGAGATGCCTACGCCCGCGAGGTGTACGAAGCGATGGCGTATCAGATTGCGAAGGAGATCGGAGCGATGGCAACGGTGCTGCACGGCAGGGTGGATGCGATTGTGCTGACCGGCGGAGCGGCCCACTCAGCCTTGCTGACGAGGTGGATTGGAGAGCGCGTTCGGTTCATCGCGCCGATCCTGATGTACCCTGGAGAGGATGAGATGACGGCACTCGCGCTGGGTGCGCTGCGCGTCTTGCGAGGAGAAGAAAAAGCGAAGGTGTACGTGTAGGGCAAAGCTCTCCTTTGCCAGGCAACCCTCCGGTGGAACTGTGTGCGGGACGAGACGACAACCACGTTGTGATCACTTGGTGAGGAGGGACTTCTATGATCCAGAACTTTGATCAACTTCTTGAAACAGCATTGCGATACAAAGGCAAGCGCGTTATCGTCGTCTATCCCAACAATGTGGAGACGCTGCACGCAGTGTACGATGCTTGCGAACGGACGCTTGCCCAATTTACGCTCGTGGGCGATGAGGGGGTGATCGAACGCAAGATGGCGGAGATGGGGGAAACGCGCAAACCCTTCAACGTTCTTCACCACGCAACGATGATGGATGCCCTTGCTGCTTCGATTGACCTCGTGCGTCAGGGGCGATGCGATATCCTCATGAAGGGAGGTGTGGATACCTCTACCATGATGAAAGCAGTCTTGCAACCGGACTCAGGGATACGTACAGGACGGCTGCTCAGCGACATCTTCATCCTCGAATTTCCCCGTCGCACCGACAACAAGTTTGTTATGATCACCGACGGGGGGATGACGCTCGCCCCCGATCTCAAGAACAAAGTTGAGCTGATCAACAACGCGGTGGACGTTGCGCACGCGCTGGGCAATCCCAATCCGAAAGTCGCCGTACTTTCCGCAACCGAGTTCGTGGTCCCAAGCCTTCAGTCCACGCTCGATGCCGCAGCGCTTTCGAAGATGAACGAGCGCGGCCAGATCAAGGGATGCATTGTGGACGGGCCGTTTGCGCTGGACAACGCTATCTCGCCGGAGGCCGCGGCCGAAAAGGCCATTGCTTCTCCTGTTGCCGGCAGGGCCGAAATCCTCATTGCTGCAAACATCGAGTCGGCAAACAGCCTCGCCAAAAGCACAACGTACTTTGCGGGCCTGCGCCTCGCGCACGTCATTGTCGGCGGCAGGGTGCCCATCCTCATTCCTTCACGTGCAGATAAAGCCGATGCGAAGTTGCTTTCGATTGCGTTGGGCGTGATTATGAGCGAGTACTATCGAACGAAGGGCGAGGACTGAGCCGTCGGTCGAATCTCCGATGCGATGAAGCGTGAACGCTGTTGACGAAGCCGGTGGGCGAGACCGGAGTCTCGCTCTACTTCCTCTGGATCACCGGCGGCTTGCCCAATACGTCCTGAATTGACAGATGCTTGAGTGGACCAAGCTTCAGGTCGGCAAGTCCCTTCTCGACTTTCTTTGCATCACCAACAACAACAATCGCAATCTTCTCCGGATCGATGTACGTGCGCGCGACGCGTTCAACGTCATCCTTCGTCACCGCAAGAATGCGCGCTGTGTACGTGTTGAAGTAGTCATCCGGCAATTTGTAGATGACAACCTCTGCCAATGCGTTCGCTATGGCGCCGACCGATTGGAACTCGCTCGGATAGCTGAGTGCAACGTAGTTCTTTGCGCGCTGCAGTTCCTCGTTGGTAACGGAAGTGATGGCACGAAGCTCCTTCAGGAACTCGCCGAGTGCCTTGTCGGTGACCTCGGTATGTACGTCCGAGAATGCTACGAACGCTCCCGGTAGCGGCAGGAAGTTGAACGCCGAGCCTGCACCGTAGGAGTAGCCGTGTTGTTCGCGCAGGTTGCTGTTCAGGCGCGAGGTGAACGACGCGCCGAGGATCGTGTTCATCACCGTAATGGTATAGTACTCCTGGGTCGTCCGCGCCACGCCGATGCGTCCGATGCGGATGACCGACTGCGGGGCATTGGGCTTATCAACGAGGTAGATGCGCCGTTGCTCCACCTGTCGTGCCTCCGGCCACGTTGCCGTCGGGACCTGAGTGGGTTTCCACGCACCAAGCATCTGTTCGAGCTTGGGTGTGATGAAAGCCGGTGTTACATCGCCCACGACAATAAGCGTCGCGTTGTTGGGTGAAAAATACGTCCTGTAAAACTTCCTGAGATCGTCAACGGTGAACGATCGGATGGACTTCTCGTCGCCCATCGTCGGCAAGCCGTAGGGGTGCCGCGGGCCAAAGAGTTCCTTGTTGAGCAGCACGGAAGCGATCGTGCGCGGCTCATCGTGCCATTGCTGAAGTGCAGTAAGACGTTCTACCCGCTTTCGTTCCAGTTCTTCAGCAGGAAAACGGGGGCGCAGCACCACGTCGGCAAACAGCGCCAGTGCGGAATCGAGCTTGCTCACAGGCGTAAAGAGCGCAACGGTTGTGGTGTGCATACCGACTCTCACCGAGATTGTTGCGCCCAGGAAGTCCACTGCATCGGCAAAGGCCAACGCGTCGCGGTTACCGGCCCCCTCTTCCATCATCGCCGCCGCCATGCTTGCAAGCCCCCGCTTGCCGTCCGGGTCCATAGCCGTCCCCCCATGCACCAACAGGTTGATTTGCACCAATGGCACCTGATGCTTTTCCATCATCACGACCGGCAATCCATTGGTGAGCGCAAAGCGTTGAATGGGTGGCAGTTTCAGTGACGGCGGCGGACCAAGCTCGGGGGGCTTACTGCGGTCGGGCTTTTGTGCTTGTGCTTCGCCGACACCCCATGAACACGAACTCACAACCAGAAGAATAATCACACGTATCCGTTTCATTTCGTCACCTCCGTCGTGTAGGCAGCGGCAAGGTGTTTCTTGCCTTTCGGCACAATACTCAGCACAACACGATTATCATTGCCGAGGAATGTCTGCGCCGCAGCAGTGATGTCCGGCGGATCAATCGCCCTGTACCGTGCAAGGTCTTCGTTGAAATAATCGGGGTTGCCGGTGAGTTGAAAGTAGTTGTTGAGCAGATCGGCCTTGTCCATCACATCCTCGAGTCGGGTCAGAAAGCTTGCCTCGTATTGGTTGACGGCGCGCTGCACCTCCCGCGCCGTCGGCGGCGCCCGTTTGATCGTAGCAAGTTCCTCTAAAATGACGGCTTCAAGCTCCTTGAGCGTATGCCCTTCCCGTGCCGTCGCATCAATCCAGAAGATGGAACCAAGCATGCCCGATGAGTTGAATGCATGGACATCCTGCGCAATCTGCAACTCGTACACCAGACGCTTGTAGAGTCGGGAGTTCTTTCCTCCTGCAAGCACGCTGGCCAGGATGTCGTTTGTTGCATCCATTCCGCTGAACGCAGGCGGCGTGTGCCAGCACATGTAAAGCCGCGGCAACTGGACGTTGTCCTCCATGAGCAATCGTTTTTCCTGATCGAGCGATGCGGCCGGCGGGTCTATCGGTGGAACGGGCTTCCCGCGAGGAATCTCGCTAAACCATTTCTCCACCACCTGTCGGGTTGCCGCAGTGTCGATGTCGCCGGCAATCACCAGCGAGGCATTGTTCGGTACATACCACGTCTTGAAGAACTCGACCACATCCTCGTGGCTTGCCGCAGTCAAATCCTGCATCGAGCCGATGGTGGGCCAGGAGTATGGATGGCCCTGCGGGTAGAGGTTCTCGATGAGCTTGAGAAAGGCCATGCCGTAGGGACGGTTCTCGTAGGACTGGCGGCGCTCGTTCTTGACCACGTCGCGCTGGCCATCCACCTTCTGCGGGGACAGAGCGTCCAGCAGGTAGCCCATGCGATCGGATTCAAGAAAGAGCGCAAGCTCCAGCGCGTTGGTCGGCACGGTTTCGAAGTAGTTCGTGCGGTCGAAGTTCGTTGAGCCGTTGTTGTTGCCGCCGGCGGCCTCCAGCCACTGATCGAATTTTCCCTCGGGTACATTCTTGGAACCCTCGAACATGATGTGTTCGAACAGGTGAGCAAAGCCGGTGCGTCCAGGCTTTTCTCGTCCCGAGCCAACGTGGTAGTACACATTCACTGCAACCGTCGGCGTCGAGTGATCCTCATGCAGGATCACGTTCAACCCGTTCGGAAGCACGAAGCGCGTGTACGGAACACTGATGCGCGCATCTTGCGTCTGTGCGATGCCTGCGAGCAACGCGCACAGCACCGCACCGGAGAAGAAACGTTTCATGAACTACTCCAGAAGTCTGGATGAGAAGTGTGCCTTGTGGTACGAAGAGATGATGAAAAGGTTACTGAAATATGAGGAGAACAGCAAGACTCCACGCAATCGATCTTTTGTGAATTGGGCGTTCCCCGCCTACGTCTCGGCTACGCCGGACTTCGGCGGATCGGGTCCGAAAGACTCCCTTCGGGACGTCCTGCGGGCTGCGGCCGAAGGCCCCTTCGGGGTGCTTCGGTGAACAACGCTCAGTTCGCCTCGGCGAACCTCGCCTTCGCTCGGCACCCTCCGGCCGCCTAACGCGCGCGGCTCAACGTTCGGTGCAAGACGTTCAACCTTGTCCGTGCACACCAACTCTCTCGCTCGTTGATTCTGACTGCCGATTTCGCTAACTTGTTGCCCAAGCAGTTCGACCACCCAAGCGTATTTCCACCAGAAAGGAGCTGAATGAACGAAGGAAAGATCGTCCAGATCATCGGACCCGTCGTCGACATTGACTTTAGTGGCGGCACACTGCCGGCCATCCTCAATGCAATTCGCATTCCCCGCCCATCAACCGACAGCACAAAGGCAGAAGACCTGATTGTCGAAGTGCAGCAACATCTGGGCGATAACATCGTCCGCACCGTGGCGATGGATTCTACCGACGGTCTCGCACGCGGCGAAAAGGCGTACGATACGGGGGGACCCATCACCGTTCCGGTTGGGCCCAATGCGCTGGGGAGACTTATCAACGTCATTGGCGAAGGAATCGATGAATTGGGGCCGATTCAATCGGAGAAGCGCTATCCCATTCATCGTCCGGCACCAAAGTTCTCCGATCTTTCAACCAAAAAAGAGCTGTTCGAAACCGGAATTAAAGTGATTGATCTGCTCGAGCCTTATACCAAGGGCGGAAAAACCGGCTTGTTTGGTGGCGCCGGTGTCGGCAAAACCGTCATCATTCAAGAACTTATCCACAACATCGCAAAGCAACACGGTGGGTATTCAGTGTTCGGAGGCGTCGGTGAGCGAACGCGTGAGGGCAACGACCTGTGGCTCGAAATGAAGGAATCCGGTGTGTTGAGCAAGACCGCCCTCGTGTTCGGTCAGATGAATGAGCCGCCGGGTGCGCGTGCACGCGTGGCACTTACCGCGTTGACGATTGCTGAGTATTTCCGGGATGAAGAAGGGAAGGACGTTCTTCTGTTCATCGACAACATCTTTCGCTTCGTGCAGGCCGGCTCCGAAGTGTCGGCGCTGTTGGGACGCATGCCGTCCGCCGTGGGATATCAGCCGACGCTCGGCTCCGAGATGGGCGAACTCCAGGAGCGTATCACCTCTACCAAAAAAGGCTCGATTACATCGGTCCAGGCAATCTACGTCCCTGCAGATGACCTGACCGACCCGGCGCCTGCTACCACGTTCTCGCACCTCGATGCAACCACCGTGCTGAGCCGGCAGATTGCGGAACTCGGAATCTATCCCGCCGTCGATCCGCTGGACTCGACCTCCCGCATTCTCGAACCCAGCGTTGTCGGGGAAGAGCACTACCAGGTTGCAAAGAAGGTCAAGGAGATCCTTCAGGCCTACAAAGACCTGCAGGATATCATCAACATCCTCGGTATGGATGAACTTTCGGACGAGGACAAGGTAACCGTTGCTCGTGCCCGTCGCATCCAGAAGTTCTTGTCGCAGCCCTTCCATGTAGCGGAGCAGTTTACGGGCTATCCTGGCAAGTATGTCAAGCTCGAAGATACGATCCGCAGCTTCAAAGGCATCATCAACGGCGAGTATGATCACCTGCCCGAACAGGCGTTTCACATGGTCGGCACGATTGAGGAAGCGGTGGAAAAAGCCAAGGCGATGCAAAACTGAACATGTACGAGAAGGCATTCCAATTGGAAATCATCACGCCAGCGCGCGTGGTGTTTAGGGACGAAGCAACAAGTCTCAGCGCACCGGGGGTGCAAGGGGGGTTTCAAGTTCTGTACAACCACGCGCCGTTTCTCACGGCGTTGGCACCGGGTGAGTTGAAGGTGAAGGACAAAGAGGGCAACGATATGCTGTTTGCAACATCGGGGGGATTCGTTGAGGTGAATGCCAATCACGTTGTAGTTCTTGCCGATGCAGTGGAGAAGGCGTCGGAGATTGATGTGCAGCGCGCAGAGGCGGCAAAAGCACGAGCGGAAGAGCGATTGCAAAAACGAGATGCCAGTATCGACATCGAGCGTGCCCGCGCTGCGCTTGCCCGCGCGTTAAATCGGCTGCACGTGAGCCGAAAAGGATAATGTCTTTCGCAAGGGAAAAACATTCTGACCCTGTTCCGCTTCCAGCGGGATGGGGTCATTTGTTCTTGGAAGAGAATCGGATGGAATCGCGACAGAGCCTCTCCTGGGAACGAGAATACATGCGCGAAATGCTTTATCGCGTTGAACAGAAGGTGAGAGAGCGATTTGACGTGCAAGCACGACAGGTGGTAGGCAACGCGTTTGCGCGAACGTTGCCATGCCGAACGGCAGATGAAATCGTTGAACTGCTCTACCGGCTTGACGGATTTCGGCAGTTTGCCTTACGCTTGATGTGGCTCCTCCGTCTGCTGAGGATGGAGGGAAGGAAACCGACTGATGTTGTCCTGGAGGATGAACTGGAGCGACTCGTGCTATGCCTGGTTCCATTGATGCAGGAAGCCGCGGGTGGCAGCTCCAGGAGAGCTGCCGGCAGATAAGCTCTGCTTGCGGTCACGTATTGCACCATAGAAAAACGACATTGCGTATGACAGACGTTTATCCCGTTATCATGGCCGGAGGCATCGGCACACGATTCTGGCCCCGGAGTCGTGAGAAATCCCCCAAGCAGTTGCTGGAAATCATCGGCAAAGGGACGCTCATCCAGAACACCATCAAGCGCCTCGCAGGGTTTCTGGATGTGCGAAATTGCTTTGTCGTAACGAGCAGGGCACAGAAGCCGCTGGCAAGCAAACAGTTGGAAGTCCTTCACATCGACGAGGAGAAAATTCTTGTCGAACCAATGGGACGGAACACAGCGCCGTGCATAGGACTTGCCGCACTGCACATTCGCCGTCTCAATCCCAACGGCGTGATGGTTGTCCTTCCTGCCGATCATCTCATCAGCGATCTTCAGGAGTACGAGCGTGTCATCCGTCTTGCCGTGGAGATCGCCAAAGAATCGGGAAGCCTCATCACGATCGGCATTCACCCAACGTATCCCGAAACGGGATACGGCTACATTCAGATGTACAACGAAGACGGTGCGAACAATCCTTTCTTCTCACGTGGCGTTTTTCGCGTGAAGACTTTTGCGGAAAAACCATCCCTGCAAGTGGCGGAGAAGTTTCTTGCCAGTGGCGACTTTCTCTGGAACAGCGGTCAGTTCGTCTGGCGTGTGGATGTGATCTTGAAAAAGATCGAGCAACTGTTGCCTGAGTTGCACGCCGAACTGATGAGGGTGGATGCCGCGATGGGAACGTCTCAATATGCGCCTGCGTTGGAAAAAGCCTATGGCGTGATCAGGGGCATCTCCATTGATTATGGGGTGATGGAAAAAACAGACGACGTGTATACCATTCCGGCTAACTTTGGGTGGAGCGATATCGGCTCATGGGACGAAGTGTACAGGATGTCCGGCAAGGATGAGCATGGCAACTCCATTACCGGAGCCGTTATTCCCTTGGATACAACGGGCAGCTATATTTATACACAAGGAAAGCTCGTGGCCACGATCGGCGTTGAGGATTTGATCATCGTGAACACGGACGACGCACTGCTCATCTGCAAGCGGGGACGTTCGCAGGACGTGAAGGAAGTTGCCGACTACCTTCGGCGCAAGCAAATGGATCAGTATCTATGAGCATGAAAGCTCTCGGAGCGTTCCTCCTCTGTGCCTTTGCGTGTGCCCTTTCTGTTGTGGTCTTCGGCTGTTCCAGTGGATCCAGAACCACTGGTGCAGGGTACGAGTATGAGTTGGAGGGGTTCGCGTCCTACTACGCTGATGACTTTCACGGCAAACGAACATCGAGCGGGGAAACATTTGACATGTATGCGCTGACCGCAGCGCACAGGGAGCTTCCCTTCAATACCATCGTTCGCGTTACCAATCTGGAGAACAACCGAACCGTGCAGGTCCGCATCAACGATCGGGGTCCCTTCAAGGAGGGACGAGTAATCGATGTCTCGTTCAAAGCTGCTCTCGAACTTGGGCTTATAGCCAAGGGCTCTGCACCCGTGCGAATAGAAATTGTGGAACTAGGCTCGCACTCAACGCGATAAAGGCCGCCATGGCCAGGATGGTCATCACAGAAAAGGACATCGAGGGGGTTCTCGCGCAGGGAAAGAAACGCATCGAGATTCCTCGAGATGCAATCGTAACCCCTTTGGCAGCCGAGCGAGCCTCGACGAAAGCTGTCGAGATAGTTTACTTGTCACACCAAATGCCTATGAATCCTCCACCCCAACAACCTCTGGCCCAACCCTCACGACCATCTCAAGCCGGAACAGAGAAAGTGATTGCCTTTGGCAGCGACCATGGGGGCTATCAACTCAAGGAGCAACTGAAGTCGTTTGCCGAGAGCTTAGGATACAAGATTCTCGATCTCGGGACGCATGACGAACAGCCATGCGACTATCCCGACTATGCTTATGCTGTAGCCCGAGCCGTTTCCACCGGCGAGGCATGGCGAGGAGTCATAATCGACGGTGCCGGGATTGGCTCCTGTGTTGTGGCGAACAAAGTGCCAGGCATCAAGGCTGCATGTTGCCACAACGAATTCGTTGCCCGTAATGCCCGTGAGCACAACGATACGAACGTCTTAACCCTCGGTAGCAGAGTTACAGGATCGGAGGTTTGCAAGGAAATCCTCAGGATTTGGCTGGAAACGTGGTTTGCTGGGGGCCGCCACAAGCAACGGGTGGACAAGATTGCCCAAATCGAGGGTCGCTTCATGAAGTAATATTGAAGAATTTCCACACTTTGGTGAAGCCAGTCACGGCGACTGGCTTTTTTTGTTACCTGTGACAGGTAACATACTTAAGAAATTGTAACTTGATTATAGTCAGCCATAGCCCTATCTTGATTGCCGAGTTTCGGATTGTGAACTGCGTCAACTGATAGCCGATATTTGGCATAGTTACGGCACCTCATATTCTACTCAAAATGAGGGTGGAAGGATCTTTGGAAGTTCGCATCTGAACCATTAAGTGAGGTATCAATGAAGGTCTACAGACACATACTGGCCATGGTCGCGGCAGTTTCTTTAACAGTTCTGGGATGCACCCCATCCAGCCAGAGCTTGGCAAAGAAGGCCGACGTGACCGATGTGGATGAAGTGGGGGAGAGTTTCAGGCTGGCGCTCATGGGCGATAGGCCGGCCCAGAGAGCCGTGAAGGTCGATTGGGCTACGCGGAACATCATCAGGAGCTATGGCCTGACGATAAAGGAGTATTCACGGAGTTACGGGTTCGACTGGAGGCTAACATTAGCCATCATGAAGGCTGAATCGAGTTTTCTTGATAGCGCTGTTAGTCCCATGGGCGCCGAAGGGTTGATGCAGATTATGCCTGCGACACAAGTCCACGTTGCACAAGCGTTGAATCTGGAAGACGTGGCTGAGCCGCAGAACAACATAAGGGCGGGCATCTATTACCTGAGTCGCCTTTATAGGCTCTTTGAGGATGCCGAAGAGAGCGATCGCCTGCGCTTGACCCTTGCGGCCTATAATGCGGGTCCCGGCCGGGTCTTTGATGCGCAGGACATTGCCCGTTACCTGAATGAGAACCCGACCCGATGGGCAGCCATCCGCGATGCCCTCCCTCTGCTGTCGAGCAGATATTATACCCTGCATCAGCAGGTATGGGAGAAACAGAAGCCGCGATCTGGAGTCTTTAGCAATCACCGGGAGACCATCTCCTACGTCGAGAAGGTGATGAATTATTACGACGAGTACCGTTTAGCGCTTAACTAAGAGGAAGTGTACTAAGCGCGGGCGCCTGAGGGTTTCACTCTCAGGCGCTTTTTTTGTTCCAAAGCGCCTCTACAAGAGTTACGGTAGGAGAATAGCGCACGCCACAACCGTCGTCCAGATGCCGTCCTTGTGTCCTTCAGCCGACTGGGTGACGTTGTAGGTCTTGATGATTTTTCCGCTCATCTTGTATTGCTTCTCCCGTTCATCCCATGCGATATTGGGATCGAACTCGACGCCGAGGGTTGTGGCAAGCATGGTTGCCGCGAGGTCCTCCGCGTACTCGCCTGCCTTCTCATCGGTTTCCCCAAACGGATGATGCTCGGAGAGGTAGCCGTATTGATTGGGGTCAGCCGGCTGTGCCACGCCGATCGAAGCAGCAATGAGGCGGTTCGGTTCGTTGGTCGCATTCCTCGCCATCACCGCAAACGTGATCTGACCGGGCTGCAGTAACTTCAAGCCCTCCTCCGCCGGGATACGTTTGCAATTAGGGGGGTAGATGCTGGATACGGTAACGAGGTTGCACTTCTCGATGCGTGCATCCCGCAGCGCTAACTCGAACGACTGCAGGTAATCCTTATGTCGTCCGACTCCCTTGGTAAAGAACATCTTCCCGGGAACATACAAGGTCTCATCTCCATTGATAAAGTGAATACACCATGAGTTGTTTTCTCATCCTCTCTTGATGCGCATGAACTTTCGCTTTCCGACTTTGACCACCACTTCGTCCTGGATAGCAACAACGGCCTTCTCGTCGGGGATGCGCACGCCGTTAATACTCACCGCTCCCTGCTCGATCATCCGTCGTGCCTCACCCTTCGATGCTACAAGCTTCGTCGACGTGAGCAAGTCCACGATACCAATCGTTCTGTCTTCGGTCGGGATGACCATCTCCGGAACCTCGTCCGGCAAATCCTTCTTGACAAAAATGCGGTCGAACTCCTCCTGCGCAGCGCGTGCCGCATCGGCGCTGTGGTAGAGTCTCACAAGCTCGCGCGCAAGTCGCCGTTTCAGGTCGCGTGGATTGGTGCGCCCCTCGTCGAGGGCCGCCTTGATTTCCTGAAGTTCTGCAGGGCTGACATCCGTGGTCAGCAAGAAGTAATCGTAGATCAGTGTGTCGGGGATGGAAAGAGTCTTCCCGAAAATTTCCCGCGGCGACTCAGTGATGCCGATGTAATTGTCGAGAGACTTGCTCATCTTCTCCACGCCGTCGGTTCCTACAAGAATGGGAAGTGTGATGGCTACTTGCGGCTCCATCTTGTACTCGCGCTGGATGTCGCGTCCCACTAACAGGTTGAACTTCTGGTCTGTTCCTCCCAACTCCACGTCGGCTTCGATGGCAACGGAGTCCATCGCCTGTGCCAGCGGATAGAGCAACTCGTGGATGCTGATAGGCTCGCCCGACGTATAGCGCTTTTCGAAATCATCACGCTCCAGCATGCGGGCCACTGTGTACTTGCTCGCCAAGCCGATCACGTCCGCGAAGGTCATCCTTCCCAACCATTCGGAGTTGTAGAGCATCTTGATCTTTTTGGTGGAGAGGATTTTTGTTGCCTGCTCGAAATAGCTCTGCCCGTTCTTGCGTGTCTCTTCCAGCGACAGCGGCGGACGCGTCTTGCTGCGGCCCGAGGGATCGCCGATCATCCCCGTAAAATCCCCCACGATGAGGATGGCCTGATGGCCGAGATCCTGAAACTGCCGCAGCTTGCGCAACACCACCGAATGCCCCAAATGTAAATCGGGCCGGCTGGGATCGCAGCCGAGTTTCACGTTCAACGGCTTGTGAGTCTTGAGGGAGTTTTCGATTTTCTGGACGAGTGACTCTTCGGGGATAATCTCGGCAACGCCCCGCCGGATCACATCCATTTGTTCATTCAGAGGTGGGAACGACACAGCGTATTACTTTGCATACTTTCTGCGGACTTCACGGTCCATCTCGCGCTCGGCTATTGCCGCGCGCTTGTCGTAGGCTTTCTTTCCTTGGGCCACGCCAAGCAGAACCTTTGCGTTGCGCTTCTTGAAGTACACCTTCAGTGGAATCAGGGTCAATCCTTTCTGCGAGGTTTTCTGGACAAGTCTGCGAATCTCATTCTTGTGGAGGAGAAGTTTCCGGCTGCGCACCGGGTCAACGTTGGCGTAGCTCCCCTGTTCGTATGGAGAGATGTGCATTCCCATCAACCACACTTCTCCCTCTTTTATAGTAGCATAGCCGTCGGTCAGGTTGGCTTTCCCCTGCCGCAGTGACTTCACCTCGGTACCTTTCAGAACAATGCCGGCCTCGATTGTGTCGAGAATGGTGTAGTCGTGGCGCGCCTTGCGGTTGGTGGTTACGACCTTCTCACCGGTCTCTTCACGAGCGTCGGCCATCTCCTTGCTCTCTGAAATTGCGTGCATAGTATATCAAAATAGAAAAGGAAAATCAATGTTCGCTCCGAACGCTCGCCTCCCTGCACTTTCTTCCCACACCAACATTCTCTACATTTTCCATGGCCGGTTCAGCGGCGTTCATGTCGACACCTTCCAGCAAAGGATACTCACGCAAGATATGAGTGATGCACTCACCGTCTCGGCGCCCGGACGGATCTGTCTGTTCGGCGAGCATCAGGACTATTTGAACCTCCCTGTTATCCCCGCCGCCATTTCTCTCCGTCTCACGATCAGCGGAAAGAGCAGGGAGGACGATTGGTGTGTCATCGCCCTGCCGGATGTTCAAGCGGTCGAGCGCTTTCCTATCAGCTCGCCGCTTCCCTATACGCACTCGAAGGACTACTTCCGAAGCGCTGCGGTGGTTCTTCATCGGCATGGGTTCACCTTTTCGAGAGGGGTAGAGTGCACGGTGCACAGTGCCATACCCATCAGGTCCGGCACGTCAAGTTCATCCGCGCTCGCGGTCGCATGGGTGAAGTTTCTCGCCCATATGGCAGAACACCAGTTGGCCGTCTCGACGGAAGAACTGGCGCGCTATGCCTATGAAGTGGAGGTGGTGGAGTTTGACGAAGCGGGCGGCATCATGGATCAATGTGCCGCGGCGTTCGGTGGTGTGCTTGCTATTGACTTCGTCCCGGTCTTTCAGGTCGAGCAACTGCACGTCGAGCTGAGGTCGTTCGTCCTCGGGGATTCGCGCGAACCGAAGGACACGCAGGCGGTCCTTTCGCGAATCAAGAATGGCGTGCTGGAGATTGTTCGCACACTTCGTTCGGTCCACCCCGAATTCTCCCTCCATCAGGCACGCAGAGAAGAACTGGATCGGTACAAACATGAATTGACCGCCGAGCAGCTCACGCTTCTCGACGGCACGCTCCGCAACTGTGAGCTGACACAGGAGGCACGCACGGTGTTGCGCCAGGCCCCGCTGGATCATCGCAGAGTTGGCGAACTGCTCAGCGAGCATCACCGCGTGCTGCGGGATGTGCAGCGTATCTCGACCCCGAAGATCGAACGGATGCTTGATGCAGCGCTGTCGGCAGGCGCATTCGGAGGAAAGATCAACGGCTCGGGCGGCGGAGGGTGCATGTTTGCGTACGCGCCGGAGGCCACCGAACAGGTTGCCGAGGCGATTGAACGTGCAGGAGGAACACCGTACATCGTCCATGTGGACGAGGGGGTGAAAACACAAGTGCACAGGGGGTGAATCCTGCATGGACCCCAACATCATCATTCTTGCGGGCGGAGCAGCCTCGCGCATGAAGCGAACCGAAGGCACGCTGCTCGATCCACAACTCTGGCACGATGTGTTGACGAAAGCCAAAGCCATGTTGCCTGTCGGGAGAAACGGCAGACCGTTCCTCGATTACCTCCTTTACAATATTGAACAGGCCGGCTATCGCAACGTGGTGATTGTGGTGGGAGAGAAGGATGAGTCAATAGAACACTACTATGTTGATGAAGGAGCATCGAAGTTTTTCGCTTCGCTGGTATTCTCTTTCGTGCGGCAGCCAATCCCAGAAGGGTGCTCGAAGCCATTGGGCACAGCCGATGCGCTTCTGCACGCATTGCGAGCAGTGCCTCACTGGAAAGGACAACGCTTCACGGTATGCAACTCCGACAATCTCTACTCGCGCACGGCGTTGCGAATGCTCCTGGAAGACGATCACCCCAATGCGATGATTGACTACGACAGAAGCGCGTTGCAGTTCCCTGAAGATCGGATCACAGCATTCTCCGTGATTATGAAAAATCGTGAAGGCTACCTTACCGATATCGTCGAAAAGCCGGACGCCGTTGATCTGCTGCGAGCGCAGGATGCCCACAAGCGTATCGGCGTCAGTATGAATCTCTGGCGTTTCTCATATGACTGGATTCTTCCCTACCTCGAGGCTGTTCCGCTTCATCCGGTCCGGCTGGAAAAGGAATTGCCGCTTGCCGTACGCATGATGGTTGCACAGCATCCGGACGCTGTCTACACTATCCCCATCGCCGAACATGTTATCGACCTGACAAGTCCTGCCGACATCGAAGCTGTTCGGGACTATCTCCTCTCGCATTTCCCTGAGCTGTAGAAAAAACGCTTGTAGGCGCGTTGGCTGCCGTCTGCGTGCTCAACGTGAAATACCTCAAATGAGGTATTGAGTCGATTGTTTGTCTGAACCATATTGGGGTCAGAGTCAAGCAACCTCTTCCCGTTCTGGTCCGCTTTCCGGGGAGGAAAATCCAAAAATCATCAAAGAGGGGGTTTCATGAAACGTTTCAAGGTGTTTGCCATCATCGCGTCGATAGCCGTCCTTGCCTTCATCGGCTGCAAGAAGGATGAGGAACCGACGGGGAACAACACGAATACAGGAGGAACAACTGGAGGGACTATTGTCATCACCGTAGGATCAGGTCTCAATCCTTCGTACAGTTGGAGTGGCGGGAACGTCTACCAGTTAAGCGTTGTACGTCAGTCTGCGCCGGGAACCATCGTGTGGGGAGCGGCGACGCCGGGCAACAATGGCATCGCCTCGCCGGTGAACCACGGTTCACTGCCCGGTGGAGCAGTGCAAACCTCGAACACGGAGGCCACGCTTAGTGCGGGGGTTGCCTACAGGGTTAATGTGACAAGGCTTGATGGAAGCTTCGGCTATACCGACTTCACCCGATAATTGCGCGGCTGTTACACAAGTCGAGCCTCATCGCGCAGAGCAACGGGTACAAGTCGTCGGACCATCGGTTTGTACATCCCTGCTCTCACCGGTGAGGCTTGGCTAGTGCACAGGAAGGTCATCTCGTCCGATGCTTCTTCTCCCACGCGAGGAGCGCGCCGATCGCTGCACCATATGCCGTGCTGATGTACGGATTGGACGTGATGGGACAGGCACCGCTCATACACCCGATGAAATAGTAGTAAGCGAATCCTCCCGCTGCGCCTGCCAGGACGATGAGCGCCCGCTTAAGCCAGATGTTCATGCAGCTTTCTCCGCAGTGAGCTTGTCGTTCATTTCTTCCACCAATGCATCGATGGCCGCGTCACTCCACCCTTTCTCCTTTGCAAGCTCCTCCAGCGTTCCCCACGTCGGCTCACCGCAGACCAGGCACGGCAGCCCCTTGCCGATGAGGAATTTGACCGAGCCGGGGTACCGGTCCACAAGGTCTTCGATGGTGATCTGTCGGTCTATTGCCATCATCGCTGCTTCTGAAACATCTCCTGGATGAGTTGGTCGATGTAGATCCGCGTTGCATTGAGAATGAGCTTGCTGGAGCATTCTCTTTCGAGCTTGGAGCAGATTTCTTCACCCCATGCTCGTGCCTGCAGGGCGCTTGAGGCATGGACGATGAGCGCCTCTGCCTCGGCGCAGTAGCGCTTCAGCATCTCATCCTGCGTGTTGGCCACCGGATGACGAACGAGAGCTTCCATTGGTCTGTGTCAGCATATCCGCTATTGTTTTTTTGTGGAGAGTTTCAACGGCACATACAGCGGGCAGAAACCGAGTGCACTGGTCACCAGGAACGCAACGGCGACGATGCCGAGAATGGTTCCCCACACTCCGCTGATGGTTCCCGTAACGAGCAGGATTGCGATCAGGACTGCGGCGATGGTGCGGATGGTCCGATCTGTGGTGCCCATGTTCTTGTTCATGACTGTCTCCTCAGATGTGTTGTGGGTGATTGTGTTTCCCCCACGCATGGGATGCAGTGACACGCTGAAAAGGGTCAGCAGGCCGTGAGCGCAGCTCACCGAGATGCGCGTGGGGCTCCCTTCGCTTTCTGCTTTCGTGATTGCGACTCCAGGATAGCAATGTCAATGACTTTGACAAGGCGCTTGTGGAGGGAGAGAGGCACACGAGGTCCCGGTTCGTGTTTGTACAGCAGGATGGTCTTTTTCAGAGAATCAAGATAGGCGGAGCAGTCCGGGCAGGAGTCAAGGTGTTTCTTAATCGCCCGGCACCTGGGGGAGTGGATGTCGAAATCCAGATTTTCGCAAATGAATCTGTAGGCGCTCTTGCACTTCATGATCGACGCTCCTCATCTGCTGTCATATACGGATTCAGTTGGTCGCGCAGGAACGCTCGTGCACGCCGCAGCCGCGACTTCGTCGCCTCGACGGAAAGGCCGAGGATGTTCGCCGTTTCCTCGTTGGAGTTTCCCTCCACATCCCGTAAGACAAAAACAATCCGGTAGTCCATCGGCAGCTTCATAATTGCCTTGTCCAACACTTCGCGGAGCTCACGTTTCATCAGCACGTCGGCAGGCGTTTCGTCCCAGCGCGGGATGTTGTGAGCGAGCGTCCCGTCGGCGTTCACCGGCGGGTTGTCGTACGATTCTAGGAGCAGCTCGAGCTTTCTTCGCCGCGCCTTCATCAGGCAATTGTTTGCTACGATGCGATAGAGCCACGTGCTGAGCTTCGAGCGCCCGTCGAACGACGTGAGGTTGCGGTACATGTTGATGAACGTATCCTGCATTGCCTCCTCTGCCCGTTGTTTGTCACGGCAGACTTTATAGGAGAACTTGTACACCATCTCCTCGTACCGCCGTACAAGCCTCGCGAAGGCGTTTTTATCGCCCCGGCGCGCTGCCTCAAGCAGTTGCTGGTCGGTTCGCGAA
Organism: uncultured Chitinophagales bacterium; assembly: GCA_964539775.1. GTDB lineage: Bacteria > Bacteroidota > Ignavibacteria > UBA10030 > UBA6906 > CAADGV01. The sequence continues at coordinate 6,665 of CAZIKE010000046.1, read as the reverse complement.
GTCGTGTGTTCCTGTTTCAATGGTCAGATGCAACAATGAGACAACAAGTGTCAGAAGCACAGCGGTCCGGTCCGCTCGTTCAAATCATCTCCACACCTACCTCGGCGGTCTTCATCTCTTCATCAATGTCGATGATGAGCTTGTGGGGCTTGCAGCAGACTTCGCAATCCTCGATGTACTCCTGGTGTAACCCCGCGGAGCCGTCAACGAGGATCGTATTCACCTGCAAGCAGTACATGCAGACGAATGTGGCTTCAAGCTCCATTGCGGTTCTCCCCAACGCGTCGCGCGCTCATCGTCGCGGGGCGATGTTACGGGCGTACAGTCAGCACAGGGCATCGCGCCAATCGAACAATGCGCATGGCCGTGCTGCCGAAGAGAATCTGCTCCACGCCTGTATGCCCGTGCGTAGCCACGATGATCAGATCAATGTCCTTCTCTTCTGCTTCGCGCAGGATTTCCTGGTGAGGCTTTCCCGTCCGTACCACGGCTTCGGCCTTCACGCGAGAGCCGATCTCCTCAACGATGAGGTTTTCCAATTGTGCCTTGCTCTTGCTGCGCAGTTCCTCCTCAACGCCGGGCATGACCACCTGGCCGAAGCCGAGGTCGGCCGGATAAATCGTTGGTTCGATGACATACACCAGGTGCAGCGTCGCGTTGTATTGTTCGGCCATCGGCACGGCGTAGCGAAGGGCATTCTTCGAGTAGCCGGAGAAGTCAATCGGGACGAGGATGTGCCGAATGGGCAAGGACGCGGATGGGGGCGGCTGACGCCTGGCAGGCGCAGCCGCTTTTGGCTTGCGCGCCGGTGTCCTTTTCTTCGGTGCTGTTGTTTTGGTTGAGGTCTTTTTCATGGCTGCCTCCGCGAGGATCGCAAGTACGTTGAACCTAACCCGTGCTTCCTCTGTGCAGGAGAGAAGAAGGGAATGGTTATGCGTCAGTCATTATACACAAACTTCAGCCAGTCGTGCGTATCGATGCCTTTCCGGACAATATCAAAGAAGATGTTCTGCAGATTCCTTGTTACGCGTCCCGGTTTTCCATCGGCCACGGGAAGCTTGTCCACCGAACGGATGGGCGTGATCTCGGCGGCAGTTCCGGTGAAGAACAGTTCGTCGGCAATATAAAGCATCTCTCGCGGGATCAACGCTTCGCGCACTTCGTAGCCGGCTTCGCGCGCCAGTTGCATGACGGAGGAACGAGTAACGCCCGGCAGGATCGATGACGAAAGGGGAGGTGTGTAGATGATGTTGTCTTTCACCGCAAACACATTCTCGCCGCTTCCTTCACTCACGTACCCGAACACATCGAGTGCGATCGCTTCCTTGAATCCGGCCTGAATCGCCTCGACCTTCATGATCTGCGAGAGAGCGTAGTTGCCTCCGGCTTTTGCCATCGTCGGGAAGGTATTGGGCGCGGGGCGCGTCCAGGTGGAGACGCACACGTCAATGCCTTGCTCGAGTGCTTCTGGGCCGAGATAGCTCCCCCACTCCCATACGGCAATCGCCACGTCAACGGGACAGGGGAGGGGATTCACCCCCACGTCGCCATAGCCTCTGTAGATGATGGGACGGATGTAGCAAGCCTGCATCTTGTTCGCGCGGATCGTCTGCAGAATAGCCTCTTCGATCTCCGCTTCGGTGTAGGGGACTTCCGTTTTGTAGATTTTGGCGGAGTCGAGCAACCGTCGCAGATGACGATCGAGACGAAAGATTGCGGCGCCCCGCGCCGTCTGGTAACAACGGATGCCTTCGAACCAGCTCGATCCGTAGTGGATGACGTGTGAAAGAATGTGAATCTTGGCATCGTGCCAGTTCACCAGTTTTCCGTTCATCCAGATCTTTTCAACTTCTTTCACGGGCATAGTGTGTCCTCGTTCGTTGGTCAGTGATCGGTTGTAGACTTGCAGCACCGCGCCGCCGGTATCGTTCCCTAATCGAATCGATACTCATAGATGCGGTACGTTTTCCATCGTTCGCCCCGAAGCAGTTCGGCACCGCGGTTCATCATCACATTATCTTCCAAGACCCAGCTTGCCTCTCCGTGAAAGTACCCATTGCGTACTGCGCGCACGGCCGTCTCGTAAAACAATACTCCGCCGATTCCCGAATTGAGGTATTCCGGCAACACGCCAAGAATAATGATTCGGATGAAATCAATTTTTTTCTTGAAGAGCAGCATCCGTACAAGTGCAGGCAGTAGCCAGCCGCGCTTGTTCTGTTTCAGGATCATGTTGTAGTCCGGCAGCGACATGCCGAAGCCCACCGGCTTGCCTCGTACTTCGGCAATGATGACGAGTTCCGGGTCAACGATGGCCTTGAGGTCCTTTGCGACGTACGCGAACTCCTCTTCGGTCATCGGCACTTCGCCCCAGTTTCTTGACCATCCCCGGTTATAGAGGTCACGAATGATCCGCACCTCATCCCAAAACCGCTTCATGTTCAACGTCCGGAACACAACGCCCTCCCGTTGCTTCACAATCTCGGAGACACGCTGGAGCTTGTCGGTGAAGACCTTGTCCTTGTGGACGTAGTAGGCGTACATATCCTTCGCCTTGACAAAGCCATACCGCTCGATCAACTCCTGATAGTAGGGAGGATTGTACGGCATGAGGATGGCGGGTGAGAGGTTGAAGCCGTCTATCAATAACCCGTACTCGTCGTTGACGGAAGGGCTGGCAGGTCCGCGCATCGCTGTGACACCCTTTGCCTTCAACCACTGCTTTGCAGCATCGAACAGGGCAGTGGCCACCTCCTGGTCGTTCACGCACTCAAAGAACCCGAAGAAGCCGATGTTCTCCCCATGTTCTTTGTTGTGATTGTGGTTGATGATTGCCGCAATGCGGCCTACCGGTTCGTCCCCTCGTTCGGCAAGAAACATCTCCATCTCGGCATGCGCGTAGAAAGGATTCTTCTTGCGATCGATGAGCTTCTTCCTGTCCAGAAGCAGCGGAGGGACCCAGTACGGGTTGCCCTCATAGATGCGCCACGGGAACTTGATGAAGACCATCTCCTCACGTTTGGAACGGACGTGACGAACAGTAACAGATGCGATGGCTTATCCCTTTCGATAGATGATAACGATGTGGCCGAAGGCCCCTCGAGGGGTGCAAACAACAGTGGACAGGTTGGATGACGTCGTGCGCCCGGCTCGCCACCGAGCGAGTGTCAAAGAACGGCAACGCTCAGTTGATGACGCCCAACTTCTTGCCGATAGTGCCGAACGTCTCCAGGATTCTATCGAGGTGGCGGTCTTCGTGTGTTGCCATGTAACTGGTGCGCAGCATTTGCATTCCCTGAGGGACTCCGGGACTGATGAACGCATTGACGAACACGCCTGCATCGAACAACGCCCGCCAGAAAATAAACGTGTTCAGGTCGTCGCCAATGATCACCGGCACGATAGCCGTCGGACTCTCGATGATCTTGAAACCCATGGCCTTGAACCCCTGGCGCATCTTGTCGGCGTTCTGCAGAAGACGCTTGATGCGATCGGGTTCGCGCTCGAGGATGTCCAACGCTGCCAGCGCAGCAGCAACAGAGGCGGGGGTGGGACTTGCACTGAAAATAAGCGCCGGAGCGTTATGCTTCAAGTAGTTGATCACTGACTTGTCGCCCACAACGAAGCCGCCGAGCGACGCAAACGTCTTGCTGAATGTTCCCATCGTCAAGTCCACTTCTTTCTCCAGGCCGAAGTGGCTTGCGGTGCCGCGCCCACCCTTGCCGATGACGCCCGTGGCATGGGCATCATCCACCATGATGCGGGCGTTATACTTTTTCGCTGTTACAACGATGTTGGGGAGATCGGCGATCGTGCCCGTGGTGCTGAAGACCCCATCGGTAACGACCAGCTTGGGTTTCTCCAGGGGGAGTGACGCGAGAACGCGATCGAGGTCTTTCATGTCGTTGTGCTTGAAGCGGATGAACTCGGCAAAGGCTCCTTTCGCCATCAGGTTACCGGCTACGATACACGCGTGGTTATCGCGGTCGGAAATAACGTACTCTCCCTTCTGGACGAGTGTGGGGATGATTCCTTGCGCAGTCTGATAGCCGGTGCTGTACAGCAGACAGGCTTCCTTGTGGAAGAAATCGGCGAGGCGTTCTTCGAGTTTGATATGTAGGTCGAGCGTTCCCGTGAGATAGCGTGAACCTGAGCATCCCGTCCCGTACTTCTCGATCGCCTTGATGGCGGCCTGCTTGACGCGGGGATCGGCAGTCAATCCCAAGTAATTGTTCGACCCCGCCATGATGATGTGCCGCCCTTCGATGATCACTTCGGGACCTTCGTTCTCTTCGATGGGACGGAAGTATGGATAATATCCGGCAGCTTTTATTTCGTCGGCGCGGGTGAACGTCCAGCACTTTTCAAACAGATCAACAGGTTTCTTCTCCGTCGTACTCAATCGCAATTCCTTACAACCATGATGGGAACTATATGTCAAACTGCCGGATTCTCTCATCGCTCGCTTCGCTCTCCGCCTTCGGTGCAGGATTGACTCTGAAACTTGTTTTCAATATACTTCAACCGCTTTTCAAAGTCAATCAACCTTCTGCAGGCAGTTCGTCCCCAGTAGCAGTGAAAGCACTCGTTACCGGCGCCACCGGCTTCGTTGGCAGCCATCTTGTCGATTACCTTCTCCAGAAAAACTACTCCGTTCGCTGCATTGTCCGCAGAACCAGCGATACGCGCTGGCTGCAGGGCAAGCCCGTCGAGTTCGTTTCTGGAGATTTGTTTGATGATGAAGCACTGCGCAACGCGGTGAGCGGCGTGGACTATGTCTATCATGCTGCGGGCCTCACGAAGGCAAAGACACGGGAAGAGTATTACCGCGCGAACGCGACCGGCACGCGCAACCTTCTTCAGACAACCCTCAAACACGCCCCTTTGCTGAAACGTTTCGTCCACATCAGCAGTCAGGCGGCCGTTGGTCCCAGCGAGAGCATGACGCCGATTACCGAAGAACGGGAAGCACGTCCTCTGACGACGTACGGTAAAAGCAAGTGGCAGGCAGAGCTTGAATGCCGCGCCGTGCAGCAATCGCTTCCCATTACAATTGTCCGTCCACCGGTGGTCTTTGGCGAGCGCGAGAAGGATGTGTTCGAGTTCTTCCGAACGTACCGCAGAGGCTTGCAACCCATGGTGGGGTTTTCAGAAAAGTATGTGAGCATGATCTATATCGCCGATCTCGTGCGCGGCATTGTTCTGGCGGGAGAGACGGAGCGTGCGCGCGGCCAAACGTATTTTATCACTTCCAACGAGGTCTATGGCTGGCGGCAGATTGGCGAGGCGACGCGGAAAGCAATGAACCGCAGCGCGCTTCGCATCCGTGTGCCGGAATTTGCGGTCTATGTTATCGCCGCGTTCGCCGAGCTGGGCGCCCTCTTCAGCTCGAAGCCAGCCCTCATCAACTTCGAGAAAGCGCGGGAGATGGTACAACATTACTGGACGTGCGATCACTCCAAAGCCAAAAGGGAATTGGGCTTTGAGCAGGAAATCCCTCTTGAAGAAGGAGTGAGGCGAACCGTGCAGTGGTACATTCGCGAGGGTTGGTTGAGGTAGTTGCATTCGTGAAGCGCATTTGATATATTGATGACGTCAACGATCGCGGGGTGGAGCAATTGGTAGCTCGTCGGGCTCATAACCCGAAGGTTGTAGGTTCAAGTCCTACCCCCGCTACAATAATGACAGAAGATTCCGACGGTTCTAAAAACCCCATCAACTTGTGGGTCACTGTCGGAATTTTCCTTATATAGCAGATAGCTTTCTTCCGTACCCTATCGATAACAATTTGTCGAACGAAGTGTCGAATCAACTGTTTCCTTTCAAATAAACTTCTGCTATCAAAACCGCTCTCTAAGTTCCTCAATTCTTCAGCAATCTGACCAACAAGATCCTGAATGTCTTCCCGTTGAATATTCGTTTCTGAGCATTTAGAGATTTCTTCCTCTATTTGATTTCGTTCTTGCTCAAGCTCTCTTATCCTGCGAACAATATTTTCAATATCGACTCCACTTTCCAGCACTGTGACAAGGTTATCAATCCGACTATTGAGATCTCTTTGCTGGGCTTGTAGCTGTTCCCGTCTCGACTCTTTGTTGAGTCCAAGACGTGAAATTTTTCGTTCGATGACTTGATGAAGCCTTGAGAAAATATCCGGTGCAAGGAAGTATTTCATGATGTTTTGGATGATGAATGATTCCAATTTATCTTTTCGGATCAAAAATTGAGAACAGACAGACTTGCCTTTATTGACATAACCACCATCGACATAATACCCTATTCTTGTCTTGCCACCATGCGAAGAGTGTGTCCATCCCTGGAAATTAAAACCACACCTACCACACCTGATCAATCCACTGAGGAGATATTCGCTCTTGACGATGTTCTTGGCACCTTTAGCCCATTTCCCATTCCCAACCTGCTGGGCTTTCTCAAAGGTTTCCTCTGACACGATTGCAGGGTGTGCATTTTCTTTTATCACAAAATCTTTCTCATCATTTTCCCACTTTTCTTTGAGAGAACCTTTTTGGTGACTTTGTGGATGACGATTGTACACTCGTACACCGATGTACGTTCGGTTCGTGAGAATGTACTGAATTGTTCCTCCGCTCCATTTCATATCCTTATTTCTCCAGCGTCCTTTCTTCGCACATGGAATCCTATCT
>CAZIKE010000045.1:0-25200 GCA_964539775.1 uncultured Chitinophagales bacterium | reverse complement strand
CTTATTTCACCAGTAACATTTTCTTTGTCTCCACGAAGCTTCCTGTCTGCATTCGATAGAAATACACGCCGCTCGGCAGGCCGCTGCCGTCGAACACAATAGAGTGCATCCCGGCCGGTTTATTCTCATGTACCAGCGTTCGTACTTCTCTCCCAGCACCGTCGAACACTTTCAAGCTTACAAAACCCGATTCGCGAATTGAATAGGAAATGTGTGTAGAGGGGTTGAACGGGTTCGGGTAGTTCTGTCCCAGACGGAATTGCACTACGTCGCGTTCCTGCGATGCGCTCGTTGCTGTGTTGATGAAGGGAAGGGGATCGAAGTGGCGGAACAACACGGCTTGCAGCTCCGCTTCGTCTGCGCCAAACCAATGACCTAGGATGGTCGCATACACCCGACGGAAGTCAATATCGTAGATGAAGTCACCCGTTTCGTCGAGGCGTGTGAAATCGGGATTGGGTCCGTGGAAACCGCCGATGATGCGACTTCCGAAGAGCAACTGCGGTGATGAAGTCCCATGATCGGTTCCGGCACTGCCGTTTTCTGTAATGCGCCGACCGAATTCCGAGAAGGTCATCCCCACCACGATGTCGTCAACACCGAGCAATTGAAGATCCGTCTGGAAGGCTGCAACGGCACCTGCGAGTTCTCCCAAAAGTTGCTGATGGCGGTTCAATTGCGCGGAATGCGTGTCGAAGCCGCCAAGCTGCACCATATAGATCGGCGTGAACAGCCCCCCCGCAATCAGCCGTGCTACGATGGCCAGTTGGGCAGCGAGACTCGTGTTCGGATAGGTCGTCTGGTTCGTCACGCGGTCGGCTGCTTGCTTGATGACGGTGGCAAATTGGATTGCCTCTTGCTCGACTGTGCGCAGGAAGCGCAGCTCGGCGCCGGCCGGGGTATTGGGGGGAGGATCTTCAGGAAACCCGACCGTGCCCATCACCAGTTGGTAGAACTGGTTGGGATCGGTGATCGTCACCCCCATGCCGCCATTGGCACTTTGCAACGCAAGCGAGGGTGAGCCGCCAATCTGCAGCGCAAGCGGGGAAGGCGGAAGCTGTCCGGGATAGCCTGGATTGCGATACAGCAAATCTCTCCCGAGCCACCCGGTGTTGATCGTGACGTTGCTGTCGGTTGCCGTCAGCCAGATGTCGGTTGAGCGGAAGTGCGAACGGTTCGGGTTCTCATACCCGACGCCTTGAATGACGGCGAGCCTCCCGTTATCGTACAGGGTGCGCAACGGCTGCAAAGCAGGATGCATCCCCATTACAGTGTTTAACTGAATCACGTTCCCGGCAGGAATGGCGAGCGTCGGTCGCCGCTGATAGTACTGACTCATCGCGTAAGGGATGATCATGTTCAACCCGTCGTTCCCGCCGGCGAGTTGAATCACCACCAGCGATCGTCCCGTTGACTGAAATGCTTTGCCAATAAGTTCCAGCAGCGGCGTTCGACTAAACGCTCGCATGGAAAACCCGCCGAGCATAATCGGCAACACGCTTGCGGTTGCCCCCTGGAGAAAGCGTCGTCTGTCCATGGTGTTATCCCAGTTGATACTCCGCCATTCTACAAATGACTTTGAGTAAGCCTTCGATTCGTGACGGCGCCTGAGGGTCGTCGATGCGCCAGTCGTACACCGCAATGCCCTGTAGTAATGTTTGCAGAAGCATTTGCCGCCGCGCCTCGCTCACACTCATCGGAATGAGGTGAGCCGTAATGTCGTCCACGAGAGCGATCGCATCGTTGGGTGCAGGAAAGGTTCGGGCGAACGTAATGGGGTTGACTTTGAAGCCGATGTTCTGGTTCGTCAAGGTTCGTCCGGTGACGATCGAGTCGGTGAACTGGTTGCGCGCCAGAAGGGTGGTCGTGTTGATCCACTGACGATGGCCGGGCCAGCCTGCGACATTGGGCGGCTCAAACAACGTCTGTCCGAACGCCTCCGCCTGGACACGCACATAACTTGGAACGACATTGGAGTATGGTGCGGCAGAGATGCCGAGCTGGCGAATCGCTCCCACTGCTCGCTCCACCGGACCGCTGATTTGCGCACTCATTGTCAGTTCGTTGAAGAAGTGCTGACTCATCAACAACTGACGAAGCACCGGTCTCAGCTCGTAGTTACTGGTCCGGAATGTCGCCGCTAACTGATCAACGATCGCTTCATCCGGAACCTGATAGACAAGAAATTGATACAGCTTCCGACAGATGAATCGTGCCGTCTCCATTTGCTGAAAGATGATGTCAATGATCTGATTGCCATCGAAGTTGCCGGTTTGGCCCATGAAGACTTTGACGGAATTGTCGTAGCGGCTCGGCACAAACACGGCGTCCAAGCCTCGCACGATCCAGCCGGTGAGGGCCTTTGCCGCATTCTGTACATCGCTCTGTGTGTAGTTGCCGATCCCGATCGTGAACAATTCCATCAGCTCCCGCGCATAGTTTTCGTTGGGGGCGCCGACTCTGTTCCGCACGCCGTCAAGATAGATCAACATGCACGGATCGACAGTCACCGCCTTTACCATATCCTTGAAGTTCCCCAACGCGTACCGTCGTAGCAGCGCGTTCAGCTTGTAGTGGTACTGCGGCACCTGCACGGTACTGTACTGCGTCGCGAAGTGACCGTGCCAGAACAGCGTCATCTTTTCCGTCAGACTCAACGGCTGTGTGACCATCAAGCGAATCCACCATTCGCGTAGCTCACGAATCCAGTTCCGATAGTCTGCCTGCTGTTGGGTGGTCAACGGTGTAGGGTAGGGCAGGTTATGCACCCAGCCGGGAGGCTGCGGCGTCGGCTGCGGCGCGAGGAGTTGTTCCACCAGTTGACTCAACGGAACGTTCAACGCAGCGTTCACTTCGGCAACCGATGGCGCAAAGGCCGCGCGCCTGTACAAATGACGGATTTGCTGCGGAGAAAGATACGGTGTTCCGAGCGGTTCAAGGGGAGCGGGATTGCGGACGGGGGGCGTCTCCGGAACGTTGTTGCGCGTTCGGTGGAGCGAACGCTCAGCCCGAACTTCAGAGAGATCATCTGCCATGACTCACTCTCACGTGATGTTGGTAAGGAGCAGAGCAAAACGTGCGGCTAATCTATCCCAAAGTGTGCACAAAGTCAAGTCTACTCTTGCAACAGAGGAGAAACCGCATTACCTTGTGCACAGATGACGGATGAAACATACCGGCTTTCATATATGCACACAGCTATCCACCTCAAACAACTCACCCATCACATAGGAGGATACACATGAGAACACTTTTAACTGCAGGCGTCACTATGGTGTTGCTCTGCGCCACTGGTTTTGCACAGAACATTCGACAGGGCGAGTTCTCAGCGGACGTGAATTCCGACGGATGGACGCTGGCGAAGGGAACCGGCGCCCGGACAAGCACCATCTTCATCTCGTTCGATGATCCGTTCGATAGCCCGCCTAATGTGGTTCTGAACCTCACCGGCTACGAGATGAAGCCCGGAACCGACGGAGCAATCCGCGTCAGCCTGAAGACCGATAAGATTACAAAGGCTGGATTTCTGATCAAGGTGCATACGTGGGGAGATTCACAGGTCACCGCCGTGAGCGGGACATGGATGGCGTACCCCAAGAAGTAGCGTGCAATCCACGGCGTTCGGTTTGCGAGATGCACACACGGCCGACCATCGGTAGGTCGGCCTTTGTTATTCCTGCGAGTTCATCACCTTCCTCACAGCTTCAAGCTGTGCCACGGTGTTGATCCCTGCAATCTCCATCGGGTTGGGGGCAGCCACGGCGCTTACCTTCAGCCGCCGTTTCCAGAAATACCGGAACACATCGGTCAGGTAATATTCTTTCTGAACATTGTTGGGGGTGATGTGCCGTAGGCCCTCAAACAACATCCCCGCGTCAAACACATAGATGCCGGAGTTGATTTCTTTGATGCTACGTTGCTCCTCCGTCGCATCCTTGTGCTCGACAATCGCCGTTACGTTCCCATCCGCATCGCGCAGGATCCTTCCGTAGCCTGTCGCGTCGTCCAGCACCGCCGTGAGGACGGTTGCATCGGCATTGTTATGACGGTGGAACTCGATGAGCGAACGGGTTGTGGCATACGAGAGCATCGGCACATCGCCGGAGAGTACCAACACGTCGCCGTCGAAGTCCCTCAACGCAGGTTCCGCTTGCATGACTGCATGCCCTGTGCCGAGTTGCGGATTCTGCTCCACGCATTCGACGCTCTCCCCAAAGACGTTTGCCAGATGGTTGATGACGGAATCCTTCTGCCATCCCACAATCACCACAATGCGTTGCGCGCCAAGGCGCAGTGCCAGATCCACCACATGTTCCACCATCGGCTTACCGTTGATGGTGTACATCACTTTGGCCATATCGGGGTTGTTCATGCGGGTTCCCTTGCCCGCCGCCATGATGACGACCGCGAGGTTTCTTTCCATACACGTTGTGAACTAAACGAGGATAATGAGATTGTCGATAAGACGAGTCGTTCCAAATTTCACCGCGAGCGAGACCAGCACCGACTGCCCGGGATGCAGCCGTTGTATTTCCTGCAGCGACGTGTTATCCGCAATCGAGATATAGTCGATGACTCCCGAAGAGTTTCCCCTGATGAGGCTCGCCATTTCGTCGATGATCTTCTTGCAGTCTTCTTCTCCTTCCTTCACGCGCCGCTCGGCGTGCTTGAGCGATTGAAACAGCACGACAGCCTCGCGTCGCTGTTGCGGGCTGAGGTAGGTATTCCGTGAACTCATGGCAAGACCATCGGGTTCGCGTACAATGGGACCGACAACAAGCTCGATGTCGAAGTTCAGATCTCTGATCATCCGGCGTATCACGGCAACTTGCTGGGCATCTTTCTGTCCAAAGACGGCGACATGAGGTTTGGTCAGATTGAACAGCTTGGCCACCACGGTAGCAACGCCACGGAAGTGCCCGGGACGAGACTTCCCTTCGAGCAGTTCCGTAATTCCTCCAACATCGATATACGTGGAGTACCCTGTGGGATACATCTGTGCGACTTCGGGCGCGAACAGATGCGTCGTGCCTGCAGCACTGGCGAGTGCGAGGTCGCGCTCGAAGTCCCGCGGGTACCGCCCATAGTCCTCGCCGGGCCCGAATTGTGTCGGATTGACAAACAGCGTGGTAACGACGACATCGCCCTTCATTTTGGCAATGCGGAGAAGCGACAGGTGGCCTTCGTGAAGGTATCCCATGGTGGGAACGACCGCGATGCGTTTGCCGGATAGACGAATCCGCTCCGCGGTTTGCCGCATTTCTCTCAGATCGCGAATCACCATGTTCTTCTCCTCCTACAAAATCCTCTTGCCGAACGCGGACTGCACAAGCTCCACCGCAAACTCTGCCGAGGTGTTGCGCTCGTCGAGTATCGGGTTGACCTCCACAATCTCCAGGGACGTCATTTTCTTCGATTCAAAAATGAGTTCCATGATCAGATGCGCTTCGCGATAGTCCAGGCCCCCCTTCACAGGCGTACCGACGCCGGGCGCAACCGTCGGATCGACTGCATCCAGGTCGAAACTGACATGGAGATAGTCGGTTCCATTGCTCACTTTGGAGAGTGCCTTCTTCATCACGCGATGAATCCCCTGCCGGTCAATATCGTGCATCGTGTACACGTGGACGCCCGTCTGTTCAATAAAGCGCCGCTCTCCTTCATCGAGACTGCGGACGCCGACGAGCACCACGTTATCCGGATCGACCTTGCGCGCGTTGCACCCGACGGATTTCAGGTCGTTCGGGCCGTAGCCCAGCACCGCGGCCAGTGGCATGCCGTGCACATTGCCCGAAGGAGACGTGGAAGGTGTGTTCATGTCACCGTGGGCATCCACCCACAATACGCCGATCTTCTTTCTCTTTTTGCGTGCAAACGTCGCGATGCCCGAGATGGAGCCGATGGCGATGGAGTGGTCGCCACCGAGGATAAGTGGGAAGTGCCCTTGGGCCATGATTGCTTCCGTATCCCGCGCGAGAATGCGGGAGGCGCGCGCAATCTCCTTGAGATACCGAGCGCGCGTATCCCCCACACGAATCTCCTCCATGTTCTTGATGTCGATGTCGCCTTCATCGACGATCTTGTTGCCAAGCTCCTTGAGCTTCTCGGCAAGGCCGGCGATGCGAATGGCCGACGGACCCATGTCGACACCGCGTCGGCCTGAGCCAAGGTCCATGGGAACGCCGAGGACGTGAATAATCATGCTGCCTTCGTTGTGTGTTGGTTTAGGGGGCGAGAAGTGCGAGGATCCGTGCGATCGTCGACTTCAGTTCGCGGCGATGCACCACCATATCCACGAAGCCATGTTCCAGCAAGAACTCTGAGCGCTGGAACCCCGGGGGCAAGTCTTTGCCGATCGTTTGCTTGATCACCCGCGGCCCGGCAAAGCCGATGAGCGCGGCCGGTTCAGCGATGTTCACATCACCCAGCATGGCATAGCTTGCCGTCACGCCGCCTGTGGTCGGGTCGGTCAACACCGAGATGTACGGAACGCCCGCTTCTGCCAGCCGTGCAAGCTTGGCGCTCGTCTTGGCCATTTGCATCAACGAATAGGCCCCCTCCATCATGCGCGCACCGCCGCTGGCCGACACCACGATGACGGGCTTCTTCGTCTTCCATCCACGATCAATTGCCCGGCCAATCTTTTCCCCTACAACCGACCCCATACTGCCGCCGATGAACGCAAAGTCCATACATGCCAGCACAACTTCCCGGCCCTCCAGCTTTCCCGTCCCCCACCGAGCGGCATCGTACAGACCTGTCTTCTTGATCGCTTCAGAAATGCGTTCGCGGTAGCGTTTTGTATCGGTAAATCGGAGCGGGTCTATGGAGCGCATCCGTCGGTCATATTCTTTGAACGTTCCTTCATCCAACAACATCTTGATGTACTCGTTACTGCCGATGCGGAAATGCTTGTTGCATTTCGGGCAGGTGTACATGTTCTGTTCGAGTTCGGTTTTGTGGATAATCTCGCTGCACTGGTCGCACTTGATCCACATGCCATCGGGCATTTCTTTCTTCTCCGTCGTCGGCTCGATGGCTTCTTTAGAACGTCTAAACCATGCCATGGCGATGCGTGCCCGCTATGAGTGTTTGGATATTGTGTGGAACTCCTTGATGTACGCCGGCTCCAACGTGCGCACATCGGCAAATTGGCCACGACGGGCCACCTCCTCGCCGATCAAGGCAACCGACGAGGAACGGCACGCGGCATACTCCTCGGGAACGAACCGCACCGCGTTGCCGAAGCGCGTTCGTACTTTGGCTCCGGCGTTGCCTGTAAAGGTGACCGTACGATCGGCGACGAACGTCATGAGTGCATCCAGCGTCATATCCTGCACATCTCCTTCGCGCTGAATGGTTCTGCCATTCACGCGGAACAATGCGCAGTACACTTCGTCCCGACGGGCGTCGAGAGCGGCAACAAGAAACGGTGTGTGCACCACGCTCGCTTCGACCGCCCTCCGTGCAAGCGCATCGAGTGTAGGAACTGCCACTAACGGCTTCTCCAGCACAAAGCACAATCCCTTTGCCACACTCAGCCCGATGCGCAGGCCCGTAAACGAACCGGGACCGATGGAAACCGCAATCGCGTCCAGCAGCTTTGGGGCAACCTGCGCGCGACGCAACACGCGATCGATCAACTGTATCAGCATCTCCGCATGAACATTCTTTTCTTCAATGGTTTCTTCTGCGGAAATGCGGCCGTCAGCAACAAACGCCGCGCTGCACACTGCCGTTGCCGTTTCGATGCCCAACACGTTCACGCCGGCACTGCCTCCTGAATGGAAATCTCGCGTTCATTCTCGCCTGCCCCGTGCCGGAGCTGCACGGCATAGTGCCTGGGCGGTAAACGGTCGGCGATCACCTCAGGCCACTCGATCAGACAAATGCATTGATCGTTGAAGTACTCCTCGATGCCCAACTCATGCAGCTCTGAGGAGGTTTCGATGCGATACAGGTCAATATGCACGACGGTGCCCCAGGGTGCCTTGTACTCGTTGATGAATGTGAACGTGGGACTTGTGGCATGGCCAAGCACCTGGAGCCCTTCGCACACACCGATTACGAACTGCGTCTTGCCGCTGCCGAGGGCGCCGCTCAGCGCAACGCAGTCGCCGGGCTTCAACTGAGCAGCAAACGTTCTGCCCAACTCAACCGTCTCGCGAGGCGAGTGCGTATGGTACGTCCTCATCCCTTTGGCTCGAGCTTGACCACCGGCAGGATCATCTCTTCCATCGAGATGCCTCCATGCTGGAAGCTATCTCGATACTGGTTGAGGTACTTGTGATAGTCCGTCGGATAGACAAAGTAGTAATCTTCCTTCGCAAGAATGTAGTTGGCCGCAACGCCGCGCTTGGGCAGTTTGAAGTCCAACGGATGTTTCACAAACACCGCCGTCTTCTCCTCGCATTTGAGGTTGCGGCCATATTTGTACCGTAAGTTCGTCGAAGCTTCGCGGTCGCCCAGAACCTTCGCACCGCGAAGGCTCCTGATGCTTCCATGATCGGTCGTGAGAAGAATCGAGACGTTTGTGTTCTTCGAGAGCGTCTTCAACATACCGAAGAGCGACGAATGGATGAACCACGATTTCGTCAGCAGGCGGTACGCCGACTCATCGGGTGCGATTTCCTTCAGCAGATGAGAATCGGAGCGTCCGTGCGCCAGCATATCCACAAAATTGACAACGATGGAGGTGAGCCGGGCATTGGTGTAAGAATTGATGTTTGCCTCGATACCGCGGCCGAACTCGGCATCGAGGATCTTCACATACTTCGGCTCCGGTTTCACACGAATCCGGCGCCGTTCCAGCAAGCCCTCCAGAAACTGCCGCTCGTAGCGGTTGCGGCTGTTCTCATCGTCCTCGTTCTTTTCCCACAACTCGGGATAGCGCAGCTCTACGTCGCTGGGGTACGAACCGCTGAAGATGGCGTTGCGCGAGTAGGGCGTTGCCGTCGGCAGCAGACTGAAGTAGTAGTGTTTGGAGATCTCGAAGTACTCATGTAAGAGACTCTCCATCATCAACCACTGGTCGAGCCGCAGGCAATCGATGACAAAGAAAAAGACCGACTTGTTGGATTGCAGTTCAGGAATGAGAAAGCGGTCCACCACTTCGTGCGAGAGAACGGGCCGGTCTTCCGTCTGGTGTACCCAGTCCCGATAGTGCTGTTCGATGTATTTTCCAAAGGCAAGGTTGCACTCCCGAAACTGATCCGAGAGTGTCTGCTTCAAGCCAAGGTCCGGATGTTCGTCAAGCTCCAACGACCAGTCCACCAGCCGCGTGTACACATCCACCCAATGATCATAGCTCATCGGGTTGAGCAAGGTCAGGGCAATGTCGTTGAACTCCTTGATATAATCCCGCGAGACCATTGCACCTGCAATCCTCTTTCCTTCGAGAAACTTCTTGCATGCCATGAGAATCTGGCTGGGGTTGACCGGCTTGATGAGGTAGTCACTGATCTTCACGCCGATGGCTTCTTCCATCAACGTTTCTTCCTCGTTCTTTGTGACCATGACGACAGGAAGATTCGGCCGTACGTCTTTGATCTCGGCAAGGGTCCGCAAGCCGCCCATTCCCGCCATCATCTCATCGAGGAAGACAAGATCGAACGATCGCTCCTTCACCATATTCACCGCATCTTCTCCGTTGGTTGCGGTTTCGACCCAGTAGCCTTTATCGGCAAGGAAGCGGATGTGTGGACGCAGCAAATCGATCTCGTCATCCACCCACAGTATTTTGCCTTTTGTCTCGTGCATCTCTATTTCATGATAGCTATTTCAGCCACGACTTTCAAACATCTGCCTCCCGGGAGAACACACGGAAGCCTCACCTCACGAACGTGCACAACGCTACTGGATGGCAATGTGGATGTCCAGCCCCGCTTCGTTCATCGTGCTGCCGGGGATGCGCGAGCCTTGCGCATCGGGCGTGATCTTGGTGTGCCGATAGTACACGGAAGCGTTGACGCGCTGGCTGAGCGTGTACTTGATGCGCGGCTCCAATGTGGTTCTGGTGGAACCTTCCAGCGGCGACCCTTCGGTGTTCAGGTCAAGCTTGGCTATCTCGTACTGGCGCTGGGAGTTTTTCGTGAGCGAGTAGGACGCGTTGATTTCCAGATCGTTGCTGAGGGCAAGACCGAACAACGGAATCTCGAACCCGCGCCGCGAGTACGATGCGCTGATGGAGATTTCCTGCGAGAGCGTTTGCACAATGTTGGGCGAGGACACTGCCCGATCCCAGGTCGTCGTGGTGTTGTAGCGGATGTTGGCGCCGAGATTGCCTTTCATCAGTTCTTTGAACGTGAAGTTGAGGGCAAACAACGGCGAGAAGCCGTAGGTCACCCGCTGGGACTCCGTCCGCTCGCCGCCACCACCGGGCCTGTTCGCGTAAGCGCGTGTATAGGTCGAGTTATACGCGTGATCGAGTGAAAGCCTGCTGACGAAGCCGGCAAACATCGGCAGGCGCTCAAGTCCATCCCAGCGGAATGTCCAGTTGACGCGCGGTGTATATTTGCCGAAAATTTTTCTCAAAATGGGCAACGCCTCGAAACCATCCTCGAACGCTCTCGCCAGTTTCTCCTCGTTGGAGGCGGTGTCCGCCCTGTTTGCCTTGAGCTGTGCATAGCGTTTGCCCACCTCCTTGATGTCGCTTTTGAACATGCCCAGGAACAACACGTTGGGGAACGTGAGGAAGGAGCGATCCACACTCCCCTGCGTACTCAGCACCGGCAGCCCTTGTGTACCCGTGCGAATGACGCGCCCGAGCGAATCGGTCGTGACGTTCTCGGTGCTGGAGAATGACCAGCCGACATTCCAGTTCAGATCAAGGCGTGCGCCCTCCCACAGCGCGCGTGTGGTTTTGAACGCAAGGCGATTAGTCTGACGGAATTGATTGGACAATGACCCTCGGGGAGCGCGAATGCCCGGCTCGACATCCCATCCGAAGAACGGAAACTTCGACCGTGTCCCGAAATGCACAAGCCTTCCGTGCGGATCGGAAATGAGACCGAGTTGATACAGACGCGAAGGACCGTATTTCGGGTTGGCATCCTGGAAGAAGGGCACGCGTCCCCAGAAGTTCACGAAACCGGGCCTGCCCACAACGCCGCTGTTCGCGTTGTTGTTGCTTTGCGTGAAGGTGATGTTGACATTCTCGTAGTCGAGCAACGGAATCTTGATAAACACTTTGGCAAGTTGTTTCAACTGATCGAATGTCTTCGCAAGCCCGCTTGGACCCTTGGTGGTATCCGGCAACCCCTCCCGATGCGTCGTGTCCGTGGACGCGGGCTGCGGTGCTTCGGATTCCTCGCCCTCCCGCGAGCGACGCACAGGACCTTGCGGGACTGCGGGCTTGTCATCAGCAAACAACGGGTCGAACAACGCCTTGAGCTTGAGATTCGTGGAGAAGTTAATCGTGTTGCTCCACCCTGCCGACTTGCCTAGATCACCCCCCGTCAAAGCATTCTGCCAGGTGTAATCAACCGAGTAACCGAACGAGAGATCAAGGTAGCGCCTGATGCCGAAGATGTTCGGAATCGTGGGGCGTGTGTTGAACGTGTTGCGCTGGGAGTAGCGCGTGTCCTGTCCGAAGTTGATCAACGCATTACTGAAGAAGATATCGTCCAGAATCCGCGAGAACGGTCGCTGGCGTTTTGTCACCGGATCGGTTTCCAAGTTCAGCCAGCTCGACTCGACAGCGAGGTTGTAGTCGCCCGACGGATTGAGCAGACCGCCTTCGCTGAACTTCCATCCGAAGCCGAAGCTGCGCGATGCGTTGAAGTTTCTGCTGATCAGTTCCTGCGCACCCACAGCTCTCTGTAACGAAACATCACGGGAGCGGCTTGCCGAAAACGCCCAGGTGAATGACTGCGGGGCGAACCAGACCTTCACGTCCTTGTATTCATCGAGGAACCACAGCCCATCGAAGAGACTCTTGAACGGCTGAAAGTAGTACTCGGGGCTGAACGAGAGCTGATAGCCGATTCGTGCGCTCCACTGCCAGGACAGGCGCCGCACGGTCAACGGGCTGCGTTCACGCGACTTCGTGTAGTTGAAAGCGAACGTCAGCTTGTTCCACGTGTCGCGAATCCACCACGCATCGGAGGGGATGCCGATGCGGAAGTTCGGTGCGGCCCACGTGTCGGTGGTGCGGTAGGTTTCCGCGGTACGTGTCAACTCCGCGGCTGCGGCGGCGGCATCGGCTTGCGAGAACCCAAGGGCGAGCAGACGTTCGCGTTCCAGTCGCGCCGCTTCGCTCACTAGGACGTCCGAGTTGGGCAGGTACTGCGGCTTCACCAGATTCTCTGCATGCGTGTACGAAATCGGAAGCGAAGTGCCCGACCATTCCGTCGGGAAGAATTTCCCGAACTCCATGTTCGCGCTGATTGCCCAGTTCGTTCCCAACTGTCGCGAGCCGAAGCGCTGTTCGAGAGAATGGAAATTCGGGTCCACCCGCGAGTAATTGAACGCCACGGCACCCACATCGGCAAGCTTCAGGTTCGCATCAAACCGGTATGCCCAGCCGGGCGAATCGTCCACATCGATGACACGCAACTCATTTACCCACACCTCACCGAAGAGCGGCCGTGTAGTCCCCTTGCCAGCGGGGTTCGTCACCCCCAGCGCCATGTAACGGATTTGCGTGAGCGATGGATTGCCCAGCACACGATAGACTGCACCCGGCGGCCCGCCTGGAACAGGAAATGCCCGCGAAATGACATTGACCGAATCGCGTCCCTGCTTGATGGCCGTCAGGTCTTCAAACCGAATCTCAACGTTGTTCAGCGGGTCCCAGCCTCTGTCGATTTCCGAAGGAGGAACGCTCGCGGGATGAATGGGCGCACGATACTCGTAGTAGTTCAACGAGTCTGCACCGAACCGGAAGAAGAACTCTGCATCATAGTTACTCGGATCGACGTACGCAAAGTGCGGATCGCCATGCACAAACATCTTCATCTTCTTGTAATAGAAGAGATCAAGCGGACGGTAGTTGTACTGCTTGTACGCGTAGCGGGACTCGCCGTCGGGCAGGCCTTTGAGAACAAGCGCAAGCGATTGTTCGTTGGCCTGGATGTCTTCTTCGGGCCTTGTCTTGTCGCGCTCGCGAATAACGCCGGGCGGTGAGAGATACACATCCGAATTCTCCTCGATGCCAACCACCGTCACCTGCAGGGTCGTATCCTCCTTGCGCAACTCTTGCCACTGGTTGCCGATCAAACCAAAGTCGGCAATGCGAATGGCAATCGTATCCTGCGCGTTTTGGAACGAGACCCGGACGAACTCCACGTTGGTAAACGTCGGCGACCCTACGCGCAGCAGCGTATCCTGGATCGGAATCCGGAATTGATAATACGTGCTGCCGCGCAGTCCTCCACCAACAATGCGCGGGTTGCGGGCACGCACCGTATCCAGCGACACCTCATACCGGAAGTAGGAATTGGCCCGGTCAAGGATTCCATTGTTGTTCAGATCTTCCGTATCCGGGTAGCGTCCGTTTTCTGCTTGGGCGTTTCGTTCCGTGCCGTTCACTTTCATGTAGTCGTTCGGAATGATTTGGCCGCTGCCGCGCGCCCAATTATCGCCGGAGGGGTCCCCGTCGTTGCGCAAGTTTCCGTAGCGCTGCAACTCCTCCTGATCCGACATCATGTCCAAACCAACATCTTCCCATGGCTGTAAGCTGTTGTTGATGGTGGTACTGGGCGGAACGCGGTCTTCAGTATTGAGCGATCGGTTGGGAATTGCGTCTTCACTGATCGAGCCAAGGTCGATGTACATCTTCGCGGGAAGAGGACCTCCGGGGCGAAGCACCTCCATCCAGATCTCGATGAAATTGATGTTCTCGGTGATGAAATTCGTGCCCGAAAGGGAAATGGGCCGCATGATGCCGCCCCAGTTCCGATCGACACGCAGCGTCGAGTCGAGATTGGGGCTGTAGTTGTACATGCCCCGTTGCCTGGGAAAATACCACACGTCCATCACGTTCAGTCTGTTGCTTGCCGCACTGCCCGCCTTCCGATCGGGATACACATCCGTTTGTCGCACTTGGTTGAACAACGTGTACCAGACGGTATTCGCCTTCGAGTACATCTTCGCCGTATCGGGTGTTCCCGGAGGAAACAGCGTCGTGTCGGCAGGTGGACTGGGCTGGAACCAGCCTGCGTAGTTCACTCCGAAGGGAATCGTACGCCGCGCACCCTCGAAGTCGTCGATGTACGCAATGCCCGCGCCGAAATCGCTGGAGATCGTACTCTTCTTCGTGTTGGGGTCCGGAATGATATAGGCCGCTTCACCCGAGATCTTCAAGTCCGACATCTCACGAGTTTGAATCCCGGGCAGGCCATCCAGCGCGCTGGTGAGGAACGGGAGTTTGAATGTCGTCTGCCCATCAATACCGAAGATCGTGTTATTGTTCGGCTCCTCTCCCAACCGCACTTTGTCGCTGAGCGTTTGCTGGTTGAGATTCATGAGGGTGAAGCCAACGCTGGTGGTGGGAGAGATTGCCAGATCGCCCCTTGCCCCCAACAACGTTTTGGAGGCAAGCTGGAAGAGATCGTTCTGTTCGTATTTGATCTGGAGGTTCGCACCCGGCACCAGCGCTGATGCTTTTCGAATCACCACCTCGCCAACAATGTAATCGACCGTGTAGTCGATGTTCGGCGTGAGCAACTGGCCGTTCTCATACACGCGCACGCTTCCTTCCACAACGTTGAAGCCCAATGGATACTTCGAACTTGTCTCTCCTGTTGCCTTCCCCTTGATCGTGTACTTATTGGCGATTGCTCGTTGCGCTTCGGTCTTGGTTGTATCATAGATTTCTTTGAACACCAGCGAATCTACCACGTTCCCTCTACCGGTACTGTCAAGAAAACGTCGAATAGCGGAATCAAACGGACGAAGATACGGAAAGATGACTTCCGCACGCGCGGGAATAATGGTTGTCCCGATCCTGAAGTCGAACACGTTGTCCGGCTCGCGCTGGCTACTGGAGTTGTAGCGATCGAGGCCGAGAATGCGCAACAAGGGTTCACCAAACAGGGACTTCTCGTCTTGTCCACCCGAGACCTGCCGGTAAACATCCAGTTGAAATCCCGCTTCTTTCACATTCCGTCCTCCCAACGAATAGATATTCTTGAGAAGAAGATTCCACGCCGTCCGGTACGCCGGACCGACGGAGTGGAGGTTCTTCGGCTTCAGCATCTTCAGGACGAGGCGCCGGCTGGTATCGGCCGTGGCGGGATTGTTGATGGTCAGCTCGCCCCACTGCTGCGTGGAAGTCCGGTACGCAATGGCCACGATCTGCGCGTCTTGAACGTTCTGGTTCAGCACAACCACGCCGATGTACCCATCAAACAGAAGATCGTATTGTGACCGATCCAGCCGAATGAACCGCGCGCTTTCGATCTTGCCCGGAATATCTTCGGCATTACGCAGTGAGTCTCCATATTGCGTCTGGCCTGTCGGCCGATCGGGAAGCGTGATATGGGCAACGCCAAGCCTCGAGGTCACCGTTTGTGTCAAGTCGGTACCAAGTTGCGACACCCATACCTCTTCGTCGTAGATCTTTACCGTTTCGTCTCTTGCCGGGATGTCCGCCTGAAACCAGGGTTCGAACAACGGAATGTAGCGTTCATCAACAAAGTAATAGTTGGTTGCGTAGTTCCACACCTGAATTTCGAACGGAATCTCTTGCGCGCCGCCCGAAGCCGTGACTTCCTTGATCTGTCCCTTCTTTTGCGATGCAAGTGTTGTGAGTGTAAATGGCCCCGCCTGCATCTTCGCTTTGATGCCGAAAAGCGCTGCGCTGCTGCCGATAAAGGTTGAGGGGGTTTGGAGCGAAACGTTGCCCGCCTCAACACTCTGCACAATCTCGTCGTCGTAGCCCGTGTATTTGATCTTCAGCTGGTTCTCGTACTCGAACGTCCGCTGCGTGTTCCAGTCGGCGAGGATATTCAGCTTGTCGCCGATGGTGCCGTTCACGGCAACCTGCACTTCCTGGTTGAAGTCAGGTTCGTTGCGTGATTGATCGAGGAAGTTCGCCGTTACCTGGTCGCTCTTCGTGTTGCGGAAGCCGGCGCGAATATCCACCGCGCCGCTAATCTGCAGGTTGATTTCCGGCTTGCCGAAGATGCTGAAGATAGGATTTGCAGGAATGGGGATCTGAATCTTGGTAAACGTAGAGAAAACATCGCCAATATCGCGTTTGCCCTGAAGGGCCCTGGGCTTGCGTGCTTCCTCGGCAAAAAGCTTGCGCATCTCGAATTTCTGCCGCTCGCGAATGTATTCCTTCAGCGAAACGGTGAGAGGAATCTTCACGTCAACTCCGCCAACGGTCTCACGGAACGTGAACGTGGAGGCTGTCGAATCGGGGGTTACTTCACGCCGAACAGCAGAGCCTGGTACCTCGGCGAACAGCGGGTAGACGCGGTCGGGGAACAACCGCACCTGCGGCATATCTCGCCGCTGATACTTCCAGTGTTGCATGCGCGCGGTGGAATCGAGGTAGACTACCCACGTTGAGTCCTCCACGAGAGATTGTTTAGCGCCGGGTCGACCGGGACTCGCCGTGAACTGGCCCGTCGCGCCTCCCGTACTGCGGCCCCCCAGACGCGACCGTCCCGACGGCTGCTGCTGTGCTGCTCGCACATCGTCACCCTTGCGGAGCGAGTCCGACGGAGCCGGTTCGAACCCCAACTCGGTCAGGGCACGGAATGCACCTTGAGAGATACTCGGCGAAAGGACAACAAACGCCACAAGCGAAAGCGGGCCGACTGTGAGGGCAATACCGATCCTGTAAGCGCGTACAGCGTTAAGTGTGCTGCGAAGAAATGAAACCACGTCGATTTTCGAGTATGTTATGCCGTCAACGGTGGACTATCATGGGTATGTGATGGCGTCCAGCCTCCGCGGTTGCGGACCTGCCAGAGTTCCGGTCCTTACGACGCACAACCAGCACCCTGGCGTCTCCAAGCATTAGCAGTGATCGATATGGTTCATCCTCCTTGCGTGTGGGACCGAGAGTGTACTCTCGGCGGAATAAACGTAGAGATTTAGGGTATAAATATCAAGAACGCGCATTGCCTCATCATGTTCGCTCGCCAGCTTGGTGACCCTCGGATCTTCAGCACGTGTGGAGGAGATCGTCCTCGTTTCGTATATTGAGGCATGAAGGTTGGCGTCTTTCCACGGCACATTGCGTTCTATATTCTGCGCGCCCATATCGGGCCGTTTTTCTTTTCTCTCGGTACGCTGCTGTTTCTCTTTCTCCTCCAGTTTGTCATGAAGTTCATCGACCAGCTTGTCGGGAAGGGTCTCAGCGCGTGGACAATTCTGGAGCTGATCTCTCTGAACCTCGCCTGGATGGTGGTGCTCGCTGTCCCGATGTCCGTGCTGGTCGCCGTCTTGATGGCCTTCGGCGATCTTTCCTCGAAGCATGAGATCACGGCGATGAAGGCCAGCGGTGTCAGCATCTATCGTATGATGGCACCGGTCTTCTTCGCTGCAGGTCTGCTGGCAATCCTGCTCGTCATGTTCAACAACGAGGTCCTGCCGGAGGCCAACCACAAAGCCAAGACGCTGACGATGGACATTCGGCGGAAGCGCCCGACCTTCAGCATTGTCGCAGGTCTCTTCTCGCAGGAAATTCAGGGCTACAGCATCCTGGTGCACAAGACATTCGAGAAGACGAACGACCTGGAAGGCATAACGCTGTACGATTATACCAATCCCAACTACAACATCGTGATCACCGCCGAGCGCGGCACCATCTCACTGTCTCCCGACGCACGCAAGCTGATTATGGACTTGCAGAACGGAGAGATCCACGAGCTGAACGTCGTGAACATGACGGAGTACAAACGTATCCGTTTCCAGAAGCACCGGATCGTCACGGAAGTGGAAGGCTTCGGCTTTGAACGGACACAGGAGGGAGCAGTGATTCGCGGCGATCGCGAATTAAGCGCCGCAACCATGCGCGGTATCGTGGATAGCCTGCAAGGGGCACTCCGCTCCATCGACTCGAACCTTCAAGTCCTTATTCGTCGCGAAATGGAGAAATTGCTCACCGGCAACGTTGCGGCCTCCGCCACGCGAGCTGATCAGCCGGGCGCGTTTCTGAGCGGCCTGCAAACCTTCACAACGCCCGCGTACTCGCTGGAAGGCTCTGGGCCCCCCGAGTCTCGCGTCCGCATCCTCAGCTCGGTGGTGCAGAGCGAGCTTCTGCGCATGGAGTTTGTGCAGAAGCAGATCGACCAGTATGAGGTGGAGATTCACAAGAAATATGCGATCCCTGTCGCGTGCCTCGTCTTTGTGCTCGTGGGCATTCCGCTGGGCATCATGTCCCGCCGCGGCGGATTCGGCATGGCGGCAACGCTCAGCCTCGGTTTCTTCCTTCTCTACTGGGCGTGCCTTATTGGTGGAGAAAAACTTGCCGACCGCGGCATTCTCTCGCCGTTCTGGGGCATGTGGGTGGCAAACATCATCATCGGCATCATGGGCATCCTGCTCACCATCCGCAGTGGCAAGGAGACCGTCGTGCTCAACTTCGATTTCCTCAAGCAGCTCCTTCCACAGCGCTGGCGGCGCGCACTTGCCGAGACGGAAGACACGGCAATGGAAAATTAGAGGATGAAGCTTCTGGACAGATATATCGTGAAGCAATTTCTCACGACCTCCTTCTTCGCACTGCTTGCGGTGATTCTTATTTTTATTGTCATTGATGTCATGGAGAATCTCGGGGATTTTCTCGACCGCCAGGCAACGCTGGAGGTGTTGGTCAAGTACTATTTCTTTTTTATTCCCGAGATCATCAAACTCATCACACCCGTTGCGCTGCTGCTGGGAAGCCTGTTTGTCACCGCACGCCTTTCGACACAAAACGAATGGACGGCCATCAAGGCCGGGGGCGTGAGTCTCTACAGGCTCATTGTGCCCTACCTTGCCGTTGCGCTCCTCGTCAGCGCGGCGTCGGTGTACTTCAACGGCTGGATTGTACCCAAAGCCAACAAGAAGAAACTGACCATCGAGCGCATTTATCTGAACAAAAACACAATCAGTGGATCGGGCGCAAACATCTTCGTCCAGGATTCGCCCACACGCATTCTGTCCATCGGCTATTTTGACGACACACACGAAACGGCAAGCCGCGTCAGCATTCAGGACTTCAGCGACACCAACGCCACCATTCTTGTCGCACGCGTTGATGCGCAGACTATGGAGTGGGATTCCGTCGGACGACGGTGGATGTTGCGCTCGGGCGTTCGCCGCTGGTTCACAAACGGCAAGGAGGGTATCGAGCAGTTCGATCTTCAACCGGCAGGCACACTGCACTTCAATCCCGACGATCTCCGCAAGAAACAGGAACAGCCCGACGAAATGGAGTACGAGACGATGAGGCAGTTCATCGAGAACCAACGTCGGGCAGGACAGGACGTCTCACGCTGGCTTGTGGATTTCTACAGCAAGGTGTCGTTCCCGTTCGCGTCGGTGATTGTTGTGCTGTTCGGCGTGCCGTTTGCGTCGGTGAAAAGAAGGGGCGGCATCGGCGTGCAACTGGGTGTGTCGCTCCTGATCGCGTTCATCTATCTGATTTTTCTGAAGGTGAGTCAGGTGTTCGGTTACAACGGGGACATTCCTCCCCTGCTAACCGCGTGGATGGCCAATCTCCTTTTCCTTCTCGGTGCCGTGTACGTGACCCTGCGCGTGCCGAAGTGAGAAATCAGCCCATCGTGGAGCGACACCCTGCCCGGTGCGGAGGGACCTCAGAACCCGTACTCCACATGCGCCACCGGCACGTGGGTGAAGCCAAACTCCGTGGGAATCTGCTGCATACGTACCGACGCGCGGAGACCCCTGTTGTACGAACCCGCCGACCATGCAGCGTCGAGAGCGCTCAACACATGATTGACAATCGCAACGGTAACGAATGTGGTCGCCTTGTTGTAGAAGTCATTGGCCTTGCCACGCTCAGCTGCGTAGTACCGGAAGTGAGGTGTGACATTCGTTTCGCTGTAGATATACGGCAGTTCGGCATCGTCCCACCCCGGAGTGTACTGCGGGTACTTACCAATCAGCTCATAGTACTGCTGTTCACCATACGGCGGCAGCGTGTGTGAGTAATATCGGCCGTTTGCCGTTGCGCCGATCTCTCGTTCAAGACGATTCAAGAGATTCCAGTTCACTCGCTCCCACGGGGGATTCGCACCCGGTGTTATCAGACCCGCATACTCGTTCCACCGCTCTGTCGGGATGAAGTACTCCAGGGAAAACTGAGCGTACTTCACAACACTCCAATGCTCGTTCGCATAGTTCTGGAAGAAATCCGTCTGCCGGTCGCCTTTCTTGTCAAAGTGGTAGGCAAGTCCCCACGCCGCGACATCCACTGCGAGAAACAGTGCCGCCTTCCAGTAGCTCTCCGCATACAACTCTCCGGTGCCGGGAAGGACCAGCGAAAGACCCGCGGCAAGCCACGGCGATTTTCGTGCGGGTACAGACTCTGCCGTTCCTTCTTGTTGCAGGTGCGGAGCAAACGCCAGCTCTCGCTGTCCGAATAGGTCCATGTGCAGATCGCCGGTGAGGTGATGCTGCATCCGCGCTGCGGGCAAGAACACAATAGAGTGCTGGTCCTCACCCGCCGTTCCCGATAACGACACAACGACAAGAAGACCTCCCACAACAAACCCACATGATCTGCTCATGATCCGCTCCACGGATTAGTCGAAATCAAATCCAAACAACATCCCAAAGTAGAACCGCCATTCCTTTCCGTACCGTACCGGTGTGCCGCGGACATGTCGCTCGAACGCGTTGAAGCCGTACGATGCGTTGAAGAAGATACGCATCGGGTAGGCATACCATGAGAACGACTCGAGGCGTATCTCGACACCCGCATCGGTTTTGAACTCCTTCAGTCTGGGGCTGACGCTGCTCCATGCATTGCCCAGATCGGCGTACACCGATGCATAGAGTTTATCGAAATAGAACTGAAGAAAACGGATATCCATGTTGCCCACGAGAGGGAAGCGATACTCGATGCCCGCCACCGCGATCTCGTTCCCGCTGATGGCATAGAACGGGTAGCCTTTCATTCCCACCAATCCACCCGCATAGAAATCGAAGAAGCTATCCACCGTACCTTCGAGGATGGAGCCGCCACGAAGTTTGAGCGTCAACGTGTGATGGGCGAAGAAGAAGGGAAGGTGTTCACGCCAGTTCAGTTCAACGCGCGTGAAGTTCACGGTCTTGTACACAGGAACAAGGCCGGTGGGCCCAACGGTATACTCGCCATTGCCGTTGAACTTGTTGAGTGAACGGTTGATGGCCAGCCGTACTTTTCTGCCGATGGGATTGATCTCCGATGTATTCGAGCGAACAATCTGCTGCAACGTCCAGGTCAGCGTCAGATCATTGGCGATCAGGTACAGATCGCCGGAGGCGGGAATCAGATCGCCGGTCTCTGGATTCCTGAATGTCTCGATCGTCGAAGAATACCGACTGTGCGCATAGCGGAACTCGAACTGCCCCACGTGAGAAGGTTGATACAGTGCCAGATCGAACTCGGTCAGATTGTAGGTGACATCTACCGGGATTGTGGAAGCAGGAAGCGCTATGACATTGTTGGTTTTCCGCGTCACGTTGTACATCTCCAACGAGGCAACCGGCTCCAGGCCGAGCTGGTAGAACAGCGGCAAACGGCCGCGATAGTTGAACTGCACGAAGAGATCACGTTCAAGCTTGGAGTTGATGGCCGCTCCCCCGAACATACTCAGTTTTTCCAGCACGTCGTTCGAAAAGAGATACAGGCCGAATTTGAACGACTCCAAGGCCTTGTTCCTGATGTTGTAGTTATCGAAGCGGATGAACGGAATGAACGAGACGCTGGTGAAGACGTTCCTGTAGGGGCGGGCATCACTCTTTGACAGGATCGTGTCGTCGTACGAACGCAGCGCCGCCCAGTCGAACGTGTCTGTGGGATCGTCGGGAAACTTCTCGTACACCGGACGCGGCAGCGGATTGTTGCTGAACTGAGGCAAGTAGTGAATGTTCTCCTCTGCCAGCGGGGCAGGACGCTCCAATTCGTACAGCTTGTAGCCTTCGGCCGTGTAGTTTGCATACACGATGGTCCCCTCGACATTGCTTGTGGGCATGAAAGCCCCACCCACCACATTTGTGAGTTGTTCGACCTTCCGCGTCGAGAGATCGAGTGCATAGAGATTGAAGATGCCCGTCCGGTCGTCGGCAAACAGGATGCGTGAGCCGTCGAGTGTAAACACAGCGTTGCGCGAATCGTGCTCACCTGTCACCAGAAACTCCATCCCGCTTCCATCGGGGCGAATCCAGGCAACGTCCCGTCCGTCGCGTATCGAATAATCAAACACAATCCGATCGCCGTCTGGACTCCACTTCGGACCGTACACCTGTTCGCCGTTCGTGAAAGTCGTGAGCACACGGAAGCCCGAGGTATCGGTGTTCATCACCGCAAGGTTCGACGTGCCATCCTTCCCAACCACAAACACAACCCTCTTTCCGTCCGGAGAGACATGCGGACTGACGGCACGTTTGCCGTAGGTCAGCCGCGTTTCTTTTTCTTGGTCGAGATCGAAAACATACAGATCGGACTGACTGGAGAAGTTGGGATTGCGCGTGGTGATGCGCGAGTAGTAGAGCTTCTTGCCGTCGGGCGACCAGCTTACTTCTTTGCCGACTCCCGGCACCAGCGGCTTGAATTTTCCGCCGATTTCACCGACCACGAGTTGCGATTGACCGAGGTATGGCGCGCCCATCGTGCTGACAAAGGCAATCTTCTTTCCGTCGGGCGAGAACGCTGGGTAGAGATTGGCGAATCCCGTTTCCACGAACAAGCCGCAGCGGTCCCGGTGGGCATCATCCGGCATACCCTGCGTGAGCGCAAACATCGGCTTGCCCCGGAGCTGATCTTTCAGCTTTTCGAACTCCTCTTCGTCATCAACGAACAGAATCGGAGAGCCTTCACGCAGGTGCGCCCGTATCGGCGACACACGTCGTTCATATTCCTGTTTGACGTCTTGCCGCCATTCGTTGTACACCTCTTCGCCGCTTTTGCCGAGTGCACGCTCGATCGCTCCATCAATGGTCGTTGCTGTGAGCGAGGCGAGGTTGCGCGAAATCTCATTCAGCTTGCCGATGCCGTACTTCTGGGCGATGTAATGGACGAATGCGAAGCCCGCATTGTAGGATGATTCGTTGCCGAGACTCGTCTTGCCGAAGACGCCCATCTGATTCCACGTGAGCATGCTGTCCCGGAGCGCGTACGAGCGAAGGATCATGTCGCGGTGCGAGTCCCAAAAGTCGTACCGCAACTGTGGCCGATTGTACTGCGCCACGCCTTCGGCGAACCACGCGGGGACAAGAAAACCGGAAAGCGGATAGGACGCGATCACGTTCGGGTAGCCGTACAGGACATCGGGTCGGCGTTCGGCTTCGTACCCGAGCCACTGGAGGTAAAGCGCCGGCATGCGCCGACCGAACTTCATCGCCGTTTGAATCTGCACAATGTGTGTGAACTCGTGGGTGATGACGTTGCGCAGCCAGTTGTGCGTGCCGCGAAAGTCGAAGTCCATGCTCGGCGCCCAGATCTCGACTTTGTTGTCGTAGAAGTACGCAGCGCCATTGGAATAGTCATCATAGTCCTTGATGATGAAGCTGACTTTCTGATCGGGCTTGTGGTTGTAAAGTGAGGTGATGGGCTTGTAGATTTCTTCGGCAATCTTTGCGACAACACGACCCGTTCGCTCCGCTCCATCATGATAGTGGATGAGGAAGTGCTCGGTCTCGATAGTCTTCCATTCAAGCTCGGGGTGAAAGACTTCCTGTTGCGCCAAAGAGAACTGAGCGAGAAAAAGAAAACCTGTCGCTGCAAGAAGGAAACCTTTGCGCATCCCTGCGCCGTCAGTCATGCTCTGCTTCACCATCATCATTTCACAACAGCAACTTTGACAATTGCTACTTCGCTCTTTCCCCCACTGCTTGCCTCGATCCGGGCAAGATACACGCCGCTCTGCACGCCCGAAACATCCCACGCTACCTCATTGTCAACGCCGCCAACACCGGGGGCACTCATTTCTGTCACGACATCTCCCGCCAAATCAAATATCTTGATTTTGACGTTCGCATTCTCGCTCACAAAGTAACGGAGGAATGTTCGATTGCCATACACCGGGTTAGGCCAGTTGTAGGCGCGGTCTTTGGGAAAGAACGACGTGCTCGCCGGTGTGCCGGCGAGTTGATCGGTTGCCTGACCGCTGTGTCGTGCGTCGGCCTGAAATTGCAGCCATTGAGAACCGCGAAGCTGCGGTGCGGTCGGACCGACCGTCCCCGTCCACCATGCCCCAACCGTTCCATCCTCCGATGAGGCAACGGCAAGGCCGAGCCGACCGACCTGCGAGCCTGTTGCCGGCGACATAAATGCCGCCACCGACTGCCATCCCCGACCGGCCTGGAGCGGAAAGCCGGAGACCATCGTTCCGTTACGATCGTACGCAACGACAAGTCCACCGCGCGTAACGGCCACAATCTCGACGTCACCGTCGCCATCGACATCAACCACAACAGGATGAGAAGCAATTCCGTCGTTACCGGGGACCAGCTTGGGGAAATTGTCGAGCGCGGCACCTGCGTAGTTCAGCACGAAGATCTTCCGGGAACCGAACACAACGATGTCCCGATTCCCATCGCCGTCTATGTCGGCGAGAGCCGGCGGAGAGGTGATGCTCTCACCGAGATCAACCGGAAATCCCGGCAAGGGAGTGAGGCTCAGATCATAGGCCTGTACTCGACCGGACGACGAGGCTGTTACAACCACCAGCGGGTAGCGTGCGTTGATGCGACCAACGACCGGTGTTCCCACCGGAGAGGGTGCAGTTGAGGAACCGATTTGCTGGGGAGAAGAAACTCGCGTGAGATTCGAACCCAGTCTCCCCGAAGCAGTAGTAAAGACCAGACCGGTGGAGGAGAGGGCGGCAACACCAACGATGTCGGAACTATCGCCCGGCACCGAGATGCTATCCAGCCGGAATCCGTTGAGCGAGAGCATATAGATGGTTGCACGCGCAGCGCCGAAGGCGATGATGGAATCAGTGATGAGAGGTGAGGTTGTCGGTCTCTTCGCCACGCTGCGAGCGAGGAGTTCCTGCGCAAGACTATCGGCCGCTCGCGGCACGGGCTGGT
>CAZIKE010000044.1:0-25591 GCA_964539775.1 uncultured Chitinophagales bacterium | reverse complement strand
TATGTTCGGCGGCCGCGGTCACGACAATTGCGTCGAACGGTCCCTTCTCTTCCCAACCGTAATAGCCGTCGGCGTTGCGCACGAGAACATTCCCGTACCCCAGGCTCTTGAGACGAGCTGCTGCTTCGGTTGCTAATTCGGTGATGATCTCTATCGTGAAGACGCTATCGACAATCTCCGCCAGCACTGCAGCCTGGTAACCGGAGCCTGTGCCAAGTTCGAGCACGCGCTGTCCACGCCGGGGCTTGACCAGCTCGGTCATGTATGCAACGATATACGGCTGAGAAATGGTCTGACCGTAGCCGATGGGAAGGGGGCGGTCGTCGTAGGCAGCGTCCACCCAGGCCGGCGGGACGAATTTGTGTCTGGGCACCGTGCGCATCGCGCGCAGCGTCGCTGGATCAGAGATGCCGCGCGCAGCAATCTGCGTACGCACCATCTCCTCCCGTTCGTCCTCACGTGATTGGGCAATCAAAAACGAAGCCGCGACAGCAAGGAAGCAAAACAGTCTGAGCATTCGAGGACCTCGCTTTAGAAACAAGCTACGGAACTCGCCGGTGGTGTTCAAGAAGGCAGACGTGGACTGACCTCCAGGCGTCGCCGGCTAGGGCCGACGTCATCGGAAGGCTATTGCGGCGGCAGAGGAGCGGCAGCCGGCGCGGTGAGCAGCGCGATGACGAAGGCGAGGACCGACACAATCAGTCCGTACATGAAGATGGTATAGCACATCCGCAACATCCGATACTTCTTGCCGAGCACTCTTCCCAAATAATACAGGTCTTTGATCATGCTGCCGTAGAGATAGTCCCTGTCGTTCATCATCTCCTTCATTCCCCACTCGAAGTCCTCCAGACGCGAATTGTAGAAGTTGCCGAAGAAGAGGAGGTTTGCACGTTTCTGCTCGATGTCCTCCCGGGTGAAGGTCCCCCTGGTGATGTTGGGCCGCGTGGCAAGGATGGCAAAGGTCATTGCCGTGAGGCAGACCGCCAGAAGGATCACGGTGGGGATGGTGAGGAACGGATGGGTGTCGAGTTTGCTGAGTAGAAGGCCGAACACGATCGAAATGATGATAGCGTTCGTGCTGATCATGATGTTGGCTTTCTGATCGGCAAGGGCGCTCAAATCGAGATGGTTCTTCGGAACCACGCGGAACATCGTCTCGATGCCGCGCTCCGGACGCCTCTCCTTCTCTTCCTTGAGGATGGCTTTCTCCTTCGCCATCTGCTGTTTGGTCTTCTTCTGGCCGTCGCGTTCAAGAGCAGCGCGCAAGCGCTCCTGTAACGCGAGGAGATTTTTTTCGCGGCGGGCAGCAAACTCCCTGCGAGCATACTCCGTGAAGAATCCGCCCGACGAGGCGAAGGCCACGCTCTTCTGCAGCCATTCCGCATCCGTGAAAGGCTTCCCGGTGCGCAGCTCGATCTCCGTGCGCAGGAGGTCGCTTCTCTCGAAGAAGCGTTTCTTGCCGAGGTGAATCATATCGGCGTCGCAGAGGACTTGCTCCAAGATGGAAGTGGGCCTTTGCGGGATTGTGGTCGCGCGGATACAAGCAGCGACGCGTTCGATTTTCTCCGGTGCGTACGAATGCTTCTTCAGGAACTCCTCGGCAATCTCGACGCTCCGTTCTTCGTGTCCGTCGGGCGAGTCGATGTATCCGACGTCGTGGAACCATGCGGCAAGCAGCACAATCTCCACATCGTCCTTGTTGAGGTTGCTGGCTTCGGCGATCTCCCGGGCAGCAGCTACCGTCTCCTCCGTGTGCTGGATCGTGTGGTACACGGCCCATGGGGGGAGTTTTCCCTTCAACAAGGCGGCGACGTACGCTTGCGCTGTGTGGAGAAGGTCGTTGGTTGTGTTCATCAAGTGACTCGGTGTTGTGAACCAGCGCTAACATAGGAAAAATCCACCACGAAACAAACATGTAACGATACCGCGCGAGCGAGCCGGCTGCTGCTTCGCTTGCAACCACTCGTACATCCTTCGTATATTGACTCACCGAGATGGTGCTCTGTACCTGTGAGAGAACAAGACACCTCTATGCTTCAGCGACAGTTATCGTACCTGACGGTTTTTCTCCTCATCGTGCTGCTACGGGATATGTGCCTTGCTCAGCCCGCCCCGGCGCGGCGCGTGCGCCAAGTGCAGCGCACATCGGTCGTCTTGATGTTCGGCATGACGAATCCTCAGGGGCATGACCGGCTGCGGGAATTCTGGCTTACCGGACCGGGCGGTGCGGCGGAGTTCCGCGTGCATCTCAGTCCGGTGTTCTCGCTCGGTGCCGGCGGCGAGATGTCCTTGCTCTATTTCGATGAGGCGGCATTCAACCGGCGATGGCCCGGCGTTCCGCTCCAGACAAAACAGAATTTGTTTCTGGGCAATCTCTTTCTGGACGGCGCATACGCGCCGCTTCCGGCGTCGAGGCTTCGACCCTATTTCAAAGGGCAACTCGGCGCGGAATTCATCAGCGAAGCACTCTACCGACAGGTGATTGCCGGCGTGCGCTATACGTATTACAAGGTCGGTGGTAGAACCCGCCTCTCTCTCGGTATGGCTGCGGGAGCCTCGTACGCGCTCGACTACCATTTCAATCTTCTGATGGAAGTGAGGGCAACGTACGTTCACAACGACCCGGCGGTGGGACTTCTGCTGCACGGACGCGGCGGCATTCAGTATAAGTTTTAGTGGCACAACGCGTCATGACTTCCGACCAGGTGCTCGCACTCTTCAAAGATACCCGAGCGTTGCTCGAAGGACACTTCCAGCTTACCTCGGGGCTGCACAGCCCGAATTATTTTCAGTGTGCAAGAGTCCTTCAGTACCCGCAACATGCGGAGCAGCTCTGCGGCGTGATCGCTTCCCGATTCCGTCATGCTCGCCTCGATGCTGTTGTAGCGCCCGCGCTTGGTGGTATTGTGGTGGGACAGGAGGTTGGCCGCCAGCTTGGCGTTCGCTCGATGTTTACTGAGCGCAAAGATGGCCTGATGCGCTTGCGGCGCGGTTTCGAGATTCGTCAGGGCGAACGCATCGTGGTGTGTGAAGATGTTGTGACCACGGGCGGCTCGGTCACGGAAGTGATCGCCATTGTTCGCTCGCTCGGCGGAACCGTCGCCGGCGTGGGCTGCATCGTCGACCGTAGCGGAGGGAATGTGACGTTCGATGTTGATGAGGGTGGGCAGTATGTTGCCGCGCTGTCCATGGAGGTGGTAACGTACAAACCCGAAGACTGCCCGCTGTGCAAGCAGGGCATTCCGGTCACCAAGCCCGGAAGCAAAGGCAATATGTAGGTCGATGCGTGTTCTACCGATGGAGTGGCTCCAACAAATCCTACAGAATCGAATGATGTACCATCTTGTTGTCGCAGCGGCCATTGTCGTTGCATTCTTCCTTCTTTCCGGTCCGGTCAAGGGAATGCTGGGATGGATGGCACGAAAGATCCTTGCCAGAACGGAGACGACGCTGGATGATTTGATTCTTGAGGTGGTGCGAAGAAATGTCCGCTGGCTGATGGTCGTGATCGGTTTGCGCATTGCCGTGCAGGAAATCCGCAAAGGGACGACCGGCGCGGACGTTACGGCACTGCAAATCCTGGACTACGCCGAGGCGATTCTTTACATCGCCGCCGTTGTTGTTCTGCTGAAGATGGTCCTTGGGATCGTCCACGTCTTGATCAATTGGTATCTGGAGAGATTAGCGGACGGCAGCAGTGCGCAATTGAAACTCACCCTCGGGCCGCTGGCAAGTAAGATCGTGAACGTTCTCATCGGCCTCGTGGCGATCATCGTTATTCTCGATCACTTTGGTGTCAACATCGGCAGCCTGTTGGTCTCGCTCGGTGTGGGGTCGCTGGCGGTTGCCCTCGCGGCGCAGGATACACTTGCCAACATGATAGCAGGTTTTGTGCTGTTGCTGGATCGTCCGTTCCGCGTCGGTGACAGGATTGAGCTGCCGTCGGGCGAAATCGGCGACGTCCAGCAGATCGGCCTGCGTTCCACTCGTATTCTGAATTTCGACAACAATCTCATCATCGTTCCCAACAGCGACTTAGTAAAAGGGCGGATCATCAACTACGCCTACCCGCATAATCAGATACGTGTCATGGTACGCATCGGTGTGGCCTACGGGACCGATACCGCGAGGGTGCGCGCGATCCTGCAGGAGTGTGCCGGTGCACATCCGGATATTCTTCCGGATCCGCCGCCTGAAGTGTTCTTCACCGCAATGAACGACTCGTCCATCGAGTTCAGTCTTGTTGCACGCGCGTCGGATTTTACGAAGCGCTTCAGGGCGGAGTGCGATCTGCGCGAGCAGATCTACACCCGGTTTGCTCAGGAAGGTATCGAGATTCCCTTCCCGCAGCGCGTCGTTCACATGAAAGCGTCGGCATGATGGAACTGAAGCGACTCAAACGCGAGGTGCTCTACACGGGCAAAGTCTTTGATCTGATTGTGGACGAAGTCGAATACCCGTCGGGCCGACGCGGCATACGCGAGATCGCCCATCATCCCGGCGGAGCCGTTGTCGTGCCGCTGCTGGACGACGGGCAGGTCATGATGGTTCAGCAGTTGCGCTATCCCTTTGGCAAGCACATTCTCGAACTGCCCGCAGGCAAGCTCAGTCCGGGCGAGGACCCCGCCGAGGCTGCCCGGCGCGAGTTGGAAGAAGAAACCGGATGGGTTGCCGATCATCTCACCAAACTCACCTCCATCTACACAACGCCCGGTTTCTGCGATGAGGAGCTGCATCTCTATCTCGGCACCGCCTTGCATCCCTCACCGGACGGACACCGGCGTGAAGAGGGAGAGTTCTCGATGACCGTGCACATCTTCCCGCTGGACCAGGCTCTGCACATGATCGAGACGGGAGAAATCAGGGACAGCAAGACGATCGTCGGTCTGCTGCTTGCAGAAAAACATCGGAGGAGGCGCACCAATGAGTAACGTTGGTCAGTCTGAACGAACGTATCGGCTCGATATCAAGTCCTGCATTGTCCGCTCGTGCGGAGGAGAGCTTGCGGAAATCTCCTACTACGAACGGAACAACTGGGTGACGGTGGAGCTGGAGTGCAACCGCTGCAAGCGAAGGTTTGTGGTGAAGGTGGAGGGGTAAGGACTGAGTTTGTAGAGTTCAGAGAGTTAAACGTTCTGCCAACAACAACGTTATAAACTCTCAACTCCGCAAACTCTATGAACTTTATGAACTCTCTTTGGCTTGGAAAAATGGGCTACGAGAACCTCATTTTCGATTTCGACGGTACGTTAGTGGATTCGAAGCACGACATTACATCGGCGCAGTCGTGGGTGTTGCGACAACTGGGGGTAGATGTCCCGCAGGAAACGCTGTATGCATTCATCGGCAAGTCGCTCGAAGAAACGTTTGCAGCGGTTCTTCCGAAAACACTGCACGGGCGCATTCCCGAAGCAACCGAGATGTATGCAGAGTACTATCGCCCGCGAGCGCTGAACACGACGCGTCTGTTTCCTGGTGTACGTGAGACGCTCGAAACGTTGCACAGGCACAACGTTCGCATGGCAATCGCATCAACCAAGAAAGGTCCAGGAATCCTGAGGGCAACCGAGCACTTCGGCATCACACATCTATTTGTCCAACTGCAGGGCAGCGACGGCCTGGCCTTCAAGCCTGATCCGGCAATCATCAACAAAATTATCGAAGAGCAACAGTGGAGTCGGGACACCACACTGATGGTGGGCGACACTGACTACGACATCCTTGCCGGCAAGAATGCACGCGTCGGAACGTGCGCCGTGACGTACGGAGCAATGACCGCCGAACAGCTTCGAGCACTCCAACCCGACCATAGCATATCGACGTTTCCTCAACTCCTTTCCATCGTGGCATGAATCCCGTCGAAATCATCCGCCAGAAGCGCGACCGAAAGAGTCTGACGCGGGAAGAACTCCACGCGTTCATCTCGGGCTACGTCCGCAACGAGATTCCCGACTATCAAATGGCGGCGTTCCTGATGGCGGTGTTCTTCAACGGCATGACGGTCGAAGAGCGCGCAGCGTTGACGGACGTGATGCTGCACTCCGGCGTTGTGGTTGATCTCTCCGACATCCCCGGAGTGAAAGTGGACAAACATTCCACCGGCGGCGTGGGCGACAAGGTGTCGCTCATTCTCGCGCCGATGGTGGCGGCCTGTGGTGTTCCCGTTCCCATGATCAGCGGCCGCGGTCTCGGCCATACCGGCGGCACGCTCGACAAGCTCGAGTCCATCCCCGGCTTTCGCACCAATCTCGACATTGCGCAATACAAACGTGTGATTGCCGAAACCGGCCTCGTCCTCATCGGCCAGACCGATGAAATCGCTCCGGCCGACAAGCGCATGTATGCCTTGCGCGACGTAACGGCGACGGTCGAATCGATACCGCTCATCGCCGGCAGCATCATGAGCAAAAAGTTGGCAGAGGGGATCGACGCCCTGGTGTTGGATGTCAAAACAGGTAACGGCGCATTCATGCAGCGATACGAAGACTCCGTAGCACTTGCCGAGGCACTTGTGTCCATCGGCACGAGCATGGGCAAAACCACCGTCGGCTTCATTACCGACATGAATCAGCCGCTCGGCTACCACATCGGAAATTGGCTGGAAGTGGTGGAGTCGGTCGAATGTTTGAAGGGGAAGGACGTTCCCGATCTGATGCGGGTAACCTACCTGTTAGGCGGAACAATGGTGTGGTTAGGAAGGAAGGCTGAATCCATCGCCGAAGGCGAGCAGATGTGCCGCGCTGCAATTTCCTCAGGGAAGGCGTACGAGACGTTTTGCCGATTGGTGAAGCGGCAGGGGGGCGACCCGACGTTTCTCGATCACCCGGAGCGTTATCCGCACTCACGCTACGTCGTGGACGTGCTGAGCGAGTCGGCGGGCATCGTTACCGCATACGACACGAGGGCGCTGGGCCTGCTGGCCATCGAACTCGGTGCAGGACGCACGAAGGTGGACGATCCGATTGATCCCAAAGCAGGGATTGTTCTCACCAAGAAGATCGGTGCTCGCGTCGAGATGGGCGAACCTCTTGCGACGCTGTACACCGATCGCGATTCCGCAGTTGGCTTTGCACGACGTACAGTCCTTGATGCCGTTCGCGTTGGCCCCTCATCCGCAGAACGCCCTCCGCTCATCTATGCGTTTGTGGATCATGCCGGCGTCCATCCCCTGGATGCCTGAAGGGAACGTTGAGAACCATTCGTACCAGGTGCACCATGATCGAAAAAGTTCTGGATCACTTCAACCTCAAGCCCGATCGCGAAGACTTCGATACCATTCACGCCAATATTGAAAAGGACATCGTGTTCAGAGGGACCAACCTCTGGATTCTGATCTTCGCGATCTTCATCGCTTCCGTGGGCCTGAACGTGAATTCGACGGCCGTCATCATCGGGGCGATGTTGGTCTCGCCCCTGATGGGCCCGATCATCGGTATGGGCTACGGAGCCGCAACGTACGATTTCAGTTTGCTGCGTCGGGCTGCCTACAACTTCACATTCGCGGTGGTCACCAGCCTTCTCACCTCGACCATCTATTTTTCCATCACGCCACTGTACGAGGCACACTCCGAGTTGTTAGCCCGAACGAGTCCCAGTTTCTATGACGTACTGATTGCACTGTTCGGGGGGCTTGCAGGCATTGTAGCAATGACGAGCAAACGTAAGGGGAACGTTATTGCCGGTGTTGCCATAGCGACCGCGTTAATGCCGCCGCTGTGCACGGCCGGGTACGGACTTGCAACACTGAATGGGGAGTTTCTGTTCGGGGCGCTGTACCTCTTCACCATTAACACCGTCTTTATCGGCATCGCCACGTTGGTGACATCGCGCTTGCTGCGTTTTCCTATTCGAGAACAGGTGGACGAACGACACAAACTTCTCGCAAACCGATGGGCAACGGGCATTGTTGTGCTGACCGTTATCCCGAGCATTTTCTTTGGGTATAGATTGGTCAAGAAAGACGAGTTTTTGCGCAACGCCAACCGCTTTGCCAACAGCGTCACGATTGTCGAAGGGGCCTACCTTCTGAAGAGCGAGGCGGATCCGTCGCACCGAACAATCAAACTTGTCTATGGCGGCAAGACATTGGGCCCCGAAGAGAAACGCCGGATCGTTGAGCGTGCATCGGACTTTGCACTTGCCGATGTCACGATCTCCTTTCAGCAGGGATTTACCATCGGCGACGTGAGCAAGGAGCTCACCCAGGCCGAAACGTTCAAGGGCGAAATCAACCGACTGAAGCTCTTGCTGCAAGAGGCACAGCAGCGAGAAGACAGCCTCCGCCGGAGGAGCCGTCTGGGGAAAGACCTGCTTGCAGAAATCCGTCCCCTGTTTCCCGAGGTGAGCGCACTTGCCATAACCAGCGGAACGTTCTTCGGGGAACATCCCGGGCTGGATTCGACCCAGACCGAAGTGGTGATCATAACCACACGAAACTACGCCCGCACCCTTGCGGCTCGCAAGAGGATCGAACAGTGGTTGGAAGCGCGACTGGGGGCGCAGAGCCTGAAACTCTTCCTCGAACGTGAGTGAAGCGTTCCCGTCCACGATCCGATCTTGATGGTGAGCTCGCCGCAGGAACACTCCGGGTGGCGTGCACACCCCCTCACGCCCTTTTGCTCCAGAGGTTCCTCAGGCGTTTCTGGCCGATGTACCGTATTGACATTCTCTCGAATCTCCGCTATTTTGATTTCGGCCCATCACCACGAACAAAACCTCGACGAGCGGCTTCGATCGCGAGCCCTAAGCGCTCTCCCCCAGCGGGAGACAAGGGCACATTTTCAGGAAAGGGAAGCACATGTTCTCAACAATTTGATCACAGCAGGAGCAGCCATGACATCCATCAAGCAACTCCTTACAAACAAGACCCTCTACTCCGTCGGGAAGGATGACACCGTGCAATCAGCGGCCGAGTACATGGCTCGCCACAACATCGGCGCCGTGCCGGTGATGGATGGTTCCCGGCTCGTCGGCATTTTCTCCGAGCGCGACGTCATCAACCGCGTTGTTGCTAAACGTCTCGACCCTGCAGCTACGCGCGTGCATGACGTGATGACAAGCAACCTTGTCGTAGCAGAGTCCGACGAAACCTACGAAGACTGCCTTTGGAAAATGAAGCAGGCAAACTGTCGCCACCTTCCCGTTGTCGAGGGCGAGACGCTGCTTGGCGTCATCTCGTTGCGTGACCTGTTGCAGGTAGAGATTACCGAGAAGGACGATAAGATCGAATTCCTCAACAACTACATGTTCCATGTCCCTGCGGGCATGGAAAAGAAATACGTCCGCTAACCTCAGGAGTTCCCTCAATGCCGGTTGTTACGTTCCACAACGAACATCGCTCGTTTGAAATCGAGCCTGGAACCAATCTCCGCAAGTTCATGCTCGACGTTCACCTTACGCCGTACAAGGGCCTTGCTATGTTGACCAATTGCCGGGGCCACAATTTCTGCGGCACATGTGCTGTCGAGGTAGTGGACGGCAAAGGTGCCGCCCCACGCGGACAGGATGAGGAAGTAACGCTGGTGGGGAACCTGCTTATTGCACGCAAAGTGGACAAAAATCTGCGTCTGGCCTGTCAAACCACCGTGACCGGCGATATGGTGGTGAAGACGCATCCCTCGCGTCCGATTGACTGGCAGAAGACGAGGGAGCGGTTCGTGCTGGCGGGCATCGCTTCGTTCTTTGGACTGGTCTTCACAGTGATATTTGTATTCCTTTTCTTGGATATGATCAAGAAGTTCTAGGGCAAATATGCCGGAAGAGAAAGGAGGCAACCATGAACACCGGATTCACGCACGATGAGATGGTCGTTCTGGAGGAAGTAGTAAAAGAATACCTCACGGAATTGCGGATGGAAATTGCCGATACAGAAGACTACGACTTTCGGCAAAACCTGAAGAAGAAAGCCGAAACGCTGCAGGTGATCCTCGGAAAGTTGGAGAAGGCGAAAGTCTCCGCGCTGAATTAGCCGAACCCCTTGCGCAGCACGGCTACCATCGCCTCGTGGATACGCCCGTTCGAGGCCAGCACCTGTTTTTTGTAGATAGATGATTCCTCGCCCGCGAAGTCGGTAACGCGCCCGCCTGCTTCGCGAACGAACAGCATTCCTGCCGCCATATCCCACGGATTGAGATTCACCTCCCAGAATCCATCGAAGCGCCCCGCCGCTACATACGACAGATCGAGCGCCGCTGAACCGAGCCTGCGAATGCCGCGCGCTTCAACGAGGAAGTTCACGAAGTGCCCGATGGCGTTCTCAGGATTCTGAGCAATGTCATACGGAAAGCCGGTGACCAGCAGACTCTCGATGAGTCTTGACGTGGTTGAGACGGAAAGGCGCTTGCCGTTGAGATAAGCGCCAGAACCCTTCTCGGCGGTGAAGAGTTCGTCGAGGTTGGGATCGTACACCACCCCGGCAACAATCTCACCTTTGTACTCGACCGCAATCGTCACGCAGAAGATTGGTACGCCGTGCAGGAAATTCGTCGTGCCGTCCAACGGATCAATCACCCACTTGTAGTCCGACGAGGCCGTGCTGGCTCCGCTTTCTTCGGCAAGAATGGCGTGGTGCGGATAGTGCCGCCGGATGATGCCGATGATGCGTTCTTCCGAGCCTTTGTCAATTTCCGAGACGAGGTTGCGCTCCTCGCCCAGCTTCTTCTCAATGTTCTTGACGCGTCCGACGCTGTATTTCAGGAACTTACCGGCTTCTTTCGCAGCTTCGATGGCGATGGCGAGCATGTCCTCACATTGCGAAATGACGATGGATCTCTTTACGGTGGAGGAAGCGAACGAAACGCACGATGTTGCCGCTTATCGTAATCCCGATTCGATAATCTCCACCTCGTATGCGATAAGCGTCTTTCGATGGAGTGATGTTCTTGAGATGAGGAATCTCGTCAAGCTGTTTTGCCTGCTCGTCTGCGAGGATAGTGTCTTTGACCCGTTGGAGCAGGCTGCGGTCCTTGATCCTCAGCAAATCCCTCGAGAACGTTTTCCGGAAATCGGGTATCAATTGTTTCCATCGAGGATCTTGAAAACATCTTCCCGTGAAACCGGATCGCTGTTGCGCCCTTCTTCAATCGCTTGTGCCAATCCGATGTCTTCGAGGGCCTCCTCGATAAGCTCTCGCAGCAACTCCTTGCGCTCTTCCAACACTTCAACGAAGGCACTCTTCATCATTTGCTTAAGCCTCTCTTCAGAGATAACGGCATTCAATGTACGTACAAGCATCCTGCTAATCAACCTCACCTGATGATAACCGTGAGGGCGTTGAACTTCGCGCCGTCCAACGCGCCACCGTGCTTGGCCTCATAAGCTGCATGATCGTACACAACATCAATATGATGAAGCAGGAAGGAGAGGATGGTGTCCTCACCTTCCACCGAGCTGAGTGCGGTCAGCAGTTTGAACAGTCCGCTCATACGAATGCCAAAGCCACTTGTGCTATAGTTGCGATTGCCGAAGTTGGGAGATTCAGAGAACGATCCGCCGCGCACGTACACAAATTCACCCAGGCCAAGCTGCCAGCCC
Organism: uncultured Chitinophagales bacterium; assembly: GCA_964539775.1. Classification (GTDB taxonomy): domain Bacteria; phylum Bacteroidota; class Ignavibacteria; order UBA10030; family UBA6906; genus CAADGV01. Next base: position 14,056 of record CAZIKE010000044.1, on the reverse strand, counting down.
TTGTGGAGATTGGCTCGGTCGTCGTCGTCGAGCTTCCCACGTACGACATGCTTGAAGAATGAGATGTCTCCCAAACCCGACTGAAACCCATAGCCGCCTCCCGGCTTGCGCGTAACGAGCAAATCCTCAGCCTCGCGCGCCAGAGTGAACGTCAGCGCCCGCCAGGGCTTCCCTTGTAGTTCGGTCGTAAGTCCCAGCTCTACACTCAACCCAATGGTTACGTTGCGTGGGAGAGGATCGCCTCTCCATACACCTGGATACACGACGGGTTTATCACCAAGATTGCTTCGGGCATAACCGAGGGTAAGGTTGAACAGGGGCTGGACATCTTCGAACAGGTACAGAGGTTCTCCAGCAGCCTTCTGCCAGATATCAAACACAGGAGCCTGAACGATCAGTCCGAAATCCGTGGCCGTCGGCTTCGCCTCGCTGGCAGCTGTGCTAGCAAACGTCGGCCCAATACGAGAATGCACGCTCTTGAAATTCAACCCGATACCCACTCTCAGGAAGTACTCAGTGCCGAGTCCGACGGAGAACTGCTCCGAGGTTTCGGACGCTCGATAGCTGCCGAGGACGAAACCATTGGGGTCCATCTGGACAAACTCACCGAGATTCAAGAACACCCGAGAATACCCCGCTCCAACACCGAGGCGAAACGGGAGTTCAAGGTCTTTACTTAGCTCATATCCGCCGCTTACGGCCCAGATGTCGTACGTCAGGTCGGGCACCCCGAAGCTCGGAAGCCAGTTTGTTTTCGGGGCGTACATGGACGCAGAAAGGTAGCCGTTGAGACTGAACATACCGAGCTGTGCCGGATTGGCTATCGTCGCAATCGGATTGTCGGAGACGACGGCGGTGCCGACATTGCCCCATGCATTTGCATCTGGTGAGGGATGAATGAGCAGAAACGGAACCGCGGATTCTCCTTGTGCCTGGGTCGAATGCGGTACGAGCGTAAACACGAACGGAAGTGCAAACAGCAGAAGAGTTTTCATATTGTCCTCCTGCACACTTGAAGTTGGGGGGAAAAGGGGACCAGAAGTCAGGGGAAGGTTACGGAATACTCGCGTGACAATCAAGCCGAGACAGGCCGTCGCTGTGCCAGGACTTTCTTCAGCCGGTCGGCATGGTGGGAATGCATGCGGAAGCGGATCGTGATCTCGTTTCCATCATACTTCTTGTCGAGAATCTCCGCCATCTCGTGAATCTGCGAGATAATCTGGTAGTCTGATTGGCTAAACGTCATCGTCTGCTCGGAGATGCTGGCATCCAGCAGCTCGATCATCTTCTCCTGCAACGCTCCCATGTTGATGCTGCGTGTAGCAGAGATGAACACGGCGTTGGCAAAACGTTTGGCGAGCGCTCCGATAATGGTGCGATCCTCAAGTTTGTCGATCTTGTTGAACACGAGAATAGTGGGCTTGTCGTGAGCGTGAAGGTCTTCGAGAGTCTCCTTCACCACATCAATCTGTTCTTCAAACAAAGGATGACTCACATCCACAACATGGAGGAGGATGTCCGCTTCAACGACCTCATCGAGCGTGCTCTTGAACGAGGCGATGAGATGATGCGGGAGTTTGCGGATAAACCCGACCGTATCGGAAAGCAACACCGTATGAGCGGGTGAGAGAGTTACAAGCCGTACCGTTGCATCGAGTGTGGCAAAGAGCTTGTCTTCGACCGCCACGCCTGCGTCGGTGAACCAGTTCATAAGGGTGGACTTGCCTGCGTTGGTGTAGCCCACGAGGGCAATCCGGGGGAACGTCCTTCGGCCCTTGCGCTGCTCGGCGCGTTCTTTGGCGATGTGCTTGAGCTTCTCACGCAGGTGGCTGATGCGCGCGCGGATAGCGCGCCGGTCCGTTTCAATCTGCGTTTCGCCGGGTCCTTTGGTGCCGATGCCGCCGAACTGCTTCGAGAGGTGCGTCCACTGCCGCGTCAGGCGTGGGAGCATATACTGAAGTTGCGCCAGCTCCACTTGCGTTTTTGCCTCACTCGTGCGAGCGCGCGAGGCGAAGATGTCCAGAATCAGACCGCTGCGATCGAGAATTTTGCACTTGATGAGGCGCTCAAGGTTGCGCACCTGCACCTGAGAAAGGTCGTCATCGAAAATCACCAGATTGATCTTCTCGTTCTCCACAAGCGACGCGAGTTCTTCCGCCTTCCCGCTGCCGATGAAGAACGCCGGATCAATGCTCTCTCGCTCTTGAACGATGGTGCCGACGACTTCAGCGCCTGCAGATTCGGCTAAGAGTTGTAACTCTTCGAGATACTCCGTCACCCGGCGCCGCAGAGCGTTTGCTCGCGTGCTGCGGTCGGAGGCAAGGCCGTAGTTGGCCGTCAGCTCGCTTTCGCGCAGCGTGTTGGCAATGGAGCGCGAGGCAAGGCCCACGAGGAGCGCTCGCTCCTTCTTGTTGGTTTCGATGAGATGAAGTTTGTGTCGCTTTTTCTCTTCGCCCATCGTCTCAGGTTCTTGCTTCTTTGGATTCACGACCGATTGCCATTTCTGCAATGGCACAAGCCAATGCAAGGAACATGAAGAACTTCCACAGCTCAACGCCGAGGCGCGATTCCATCACTGCCGTTTCGAGGTTTTCTCCCGGTGCAATGTGGTGAATCTGTCCCGGCGACAGGCCAAGCGTTGCAAAGAATGCCTCGAGGGCGTCGGGGGTTGCATGGCGCAAGTCCGTTTCTTCTGCGGAAATGTTTACGGGAATGACGCACAGCAGTTCGCTTTCTTGAGAGGACGAACCGCGACGCAGCTCATAGATTCCCGGCTCGGACACACTCGTTGCGGTGAACGCCGCCCCGCCCGAGGGGGAAGCGAATTGCGGCACAATGCGCTCATCGATGCCTGAAGGTGAATGAAGCACAAATTGGTCTCGATCGCTCCGCTGCTTGAGGCGCACGTGCACGCGCATCTCCTCGCCCACCACGAAGGAAGGGCTGGATGCAAGCTGCGCAAGATATTGACCCGAACGATAGAGCAACGGCACGAAAATCCCCTTCAGCGGGAAATCCGACCACCTTGTGCCGGCTTCCACGCTGAAGAGGAGCACTCGCCCTGCCCCATGCTCGTACTCGGTGAGAAAACTCGTGCCGTCGGAAAGAGAGATGATCGAGTTCCCCTTCGTCCCGACTCCCGGAACGATGGTTGTCACAATTCTTGGTGACTCGATGATAGGCTTTGCGCCCTTGATAGTTGGGCGGTCGAACAAGTCGGCGAAGAGGGGATGTTCGAATTCAATCTTGCTGAAGGAGAGAAAACTCTCGCCCCTGCTCTGTGGAACCGAGGGCGGCGTGGTGTGCGCCTTCGGTATGCCCAGCCGCGAAAACAGCACCGTGTTGTAGTTTTCCATGTCCATCTCATTGCCTGGGAACAGCAGCATACCTCCGCCTGCACGGACGAACTGCTCAATGCGTTCGGCCTCCCCGGTCGAGAAATCCTTCACGCCGGAGAACAACAACAGATCGTATCGGCTCAGGTCCCGAGATAACAGTTGCGCTTCCGTTATCTCATCAACGGAAAAGAGTCCCGTCCCGGTCGAATCTTTGTCCAGAGTCAAGGCGAGCGTTACAATGCGTGTGGCCGTGGACGAAGGTCCGATGCAGAGAACGGCGATCGTCTTGGGGACGTTCAGTGCAAACCAGCGCTTGTTGTCCGCCTCGAGTGCATCATCTTCGAGCTGCATGTAGCCGGCAAGTGCGCCACGTCGTTTGGGCGTCACGGAAAGTGTCGGCGATACAGTGCCGCCCGGCGCCACATCGAGGGAGTGTTGCGCCACACGTGAGCCGTCGAGATACACGCTGAGCACAGCGTTGCGCAAGGGAGCGGAGCCGGCATTGTGCACTGTGGCTTGCAGAGTGGCGGGTTTGTTGAGTGTGATGATCTTCGATGTCAATGAAGCGCTCGTGATACCCGCATTCTGCAGAACAGACGTCGTTCGGCTTTGCACATCGGCCAGAAAAAGCTTCACATGATCTTCGAAGAGATCGGTGGTGTCGGTACGACCCTGCTGCAGGTGGGATGCTTGCGCATCGGTAAGAAGGTAGATTTCCTGATTCACGTTCTTCGACTCGCTGAGGATTTTGGCGGCAACGCCCAGTGCTTCGCGAAAAGAGATGGACTCATACGAGGGAGAAAGCTGTTCCAGCATCTTCTTGAGCGGTGCAGCATCATGCGAGGGGGTGAAGGTCAGGGAGTGTCTGAGATGTGAGAACGGAAGCAGATACGCTTCGTCACCTTCCCGCAGGAGATCGAGAATCTGATGAGCAAAGTCCTTTGCCTGCGTGAAAAACAGGCCGCGTTCATTGCGGACGGACATGCTGGGGGAATCATCGAGGAGGATGATAACGGTCGTCTTTGCGTGCGTTGTCCCTCCCCAACCGATGTGTGCCAGCGAGCCACGCAGTGCCGGTCGCGAGAATGCGAGTACCACTGCTATCACCAGGAGTGTTCGCAGCGCAAGCAACAGCCACTGCCGGATCTTCACGCGGCGCATTTTGGTCTTCTGCAACTCCTTCAGGAACTGCAGCGTACTGAACTCCACCGTCTTGAGCTTGCGGAGAGTGAGCAGATGAATGATGATCGGGATTGCGGCAGCGAAGAGACCGAACAACAGCAGTGGATTGAGAAATGTCATGCAGCTTCAGATGATCCCTTGGTGAAACCCTGTCTTTTCTGTGTCCTTCACGCGCGGCATTGGTTGGTTCGGCGGCACAGAGCCCTCACAAAAAATTACAGCAAAAGGAGAGTGAGATGCAAACATGAATCCTTTGCCGACTCGATCTGGCGTGTGTACAAGCCCGGCTCTCTATGGAAGAGAGCAGCGCCCGGAGTGGAAGGACGCGCAACGTTGTGGAATGACTCCCGAGGATAATCTTAACGATGCGGCTGGGCGCAAAACAAAGGACGCAACGCGGTCAGCGAGCCGTGGAGGAGATTGATGCCGCGTTCAACCGTCATGAACCCTGAACCACGAACCTCGAACCGAGTTCCTACGCCCCGACGCCGACCTCTTTCTTCTCGACTCTCACCGTTTTCTCCTCCTTTGCCCTCGGGTGCAAGAGTTTCGCCACAAGACCCGTCCAGCCGGTTTGATGCGACGCGCCGACGCCGCGGCCGGTATCGCCATCGAAGTACTCGTGGAAGAGGACGTAATCACGGAACTGCGGATCATTCTGCATCTTCTCACTGTATCCGAACACAGGTCGTTTGCCGTTTTCATCCATCAGGAAGATGCGCGTCAGTCTGTGTGAAAGCTCATCGGCAACGTCGTTGATGGTCACGTAGTTGCCCGAGCCGGTGGGATACTCGATCTTGAAATCGTCGCCGTAGTAATGGTGGAATTTCTGCAACGACTCGATGATCAGGAAGTTGACCGGAAACCAGATTGGCCCGCGCCAGTTGGAGTTGCCGCCGAAAAGGTTGGTGTCGGACTCTGCCGGACAGTACTCCACTTTGAACACGCTGCCGTTGACGTGGAATTCGTACGGCTGTTCTTTGTGAATGCGCGAGAGCGCTCGTACACCATAGTCGGAAAGGAACTCCGCTTCATCGAGCATGCGCCGGAGCAGGCACTTCATGCGATGGCCGCGCAGCAGCGAGAGCAGCCGTCGTTCGCCTATACCCGGCTCCTGCCAGCGCGAGACGAGCGAAGCAAGGTCTTTGCGGTAGTTCAGGAACCAATCCATGTGCCGCTTGAAATCCGGCAACTGATCGAGTAACTCCGGCTCGATTGTCTCGACAGCAAACAGTGGGATCAATCCCACCATCGAACGAACGCGCAGCGGAATTCTCTCACCGTTCGGAAGATGCAGCACGTCGTAGAAGAATTCATCTTCCTTATCCCACAAATCAATGCCATGGCCGCCAATGTTCGCCATTGCACCTGCGATGTACATGAAGTGCTCGAAGAACTTTGTGGCAAGGTCCTGGTAGATGGACTTCGTCTTTGCAAGCTCCAGGGCTATGCGCATCATGTTGAGCGAGTACATGGCCATCCAGCTTGTGCCGTCTGCCTGCTCGATGTGGCCGCCTGTGGGCAGCGGCGCGCTCCGGTCGAACACGCCGATGTTGTCGAGACCGAGGAACCCACCTTGGAAAATGTTGTTGCCTTCGCTGTCTTTGCGGTTCACCCACCAGGTGAAGTTGAGCAGGAGTTTGTGAAAGACACGCTCGAGGAAATCCGTATCGCCTCGTCGGGCGTTCATCTTCTGATCAATCTTGTACACGCGCCACGTCGCCCAAGCATGCACCGGCGGGTTTACATCACCGAACGCCCACTCGTAGGCAGGGAGTTGACCGTTGGGATGCATGTACCACTCACGCGTGAGGAGCACGAGTTGTTCTTTGGCAAACTCAGGATCGAGCATGGCCAGCGGCAGACAGTGGAAGGCAAGGTCCCACGCGGCGTACCACGGATACTCCCATGTGTCCGGCATTGAGATGATGTCGGCATTGTTGAGATGGACCCAATCCTTGTTGCGTCCCTTCTTGCGCTCCGGTGGGGGAAGCGGCTGACAGGGATCGCCGTTGAGCCATTGCATCACATCGAAGTAGAAGAACTGCTTCGACCACAACATACCCGCAAAGGCCTGACGTTGTACGTTGCGCGCATCGGTGTTGGTAATGCCGGCTTGCAGCCCGGCGTAAAACTCATCTGCTTCCTGGGCCCTCCTCGCAAACACCCGATCGAAGTCACCGAACGGCTGCTCGCTCAGCTCATCCGACAAGCGAACCCGGATCGCAACGGAGCCTCCCGCTGGGACGGTGCGTGAGTAGTGTGCCGCGGCTTTCGTCCCTCGATGGTCCGGACGTACTGCGCTCGTGTTCCCGTTGACGATGTACTCGTTTATTCCATCCTTGAAGAACCCGAGGCCGCCGTCGTAGTTGTACAGTCGCTGTGTGTTGGTCTCATTCTCGCAGAACAACAATGCATCGCACTCGTCAAAATACACCCATCGTCGTGTGCCAAGCCCGTGATGCTCGATCTGAAGAACAGTATCGCGGATGGCGTAGAGAACCGGTCGATGAGGGTCATATCCCCACGACCACGTGTTGCGAAACCACACGTGCGGCAACAGATGAATCGCTGCATCTTCTGGTCCACGGTTTTCCACCGTTACCTTCATCAGGATGTCTTCCGGAGAGCCTTTTGCGTACTCCACGAACACATCGAAGTAGCGGTCGTCATCGAACACGCCGGTGTCCATCAACTCGAACTCGGGTGCATCCTTCCCCCGCCGGCGGTTTTCTTCCACTAACCACGAGTAGGGAAACTCACGTTGAGGATACTTGTAGAGCATCTTCATGTAGGAATGCGTCGGCGTGTTGTCGAGGTAGTAGTAGTACTCCTTCACGTCCTCGCCATGGTTGCCCTCGTTGCCCGTCAGTCCGAAGAATCGCTCCTTCAGGATGGGGTCTTTCCCATTCCACAGTGCGAGCGCAAGGCAGAGGTATTGATTGTCGTCGCACACGCCGGCGATGCCTTCCTCGCCCCAGCGATACGCCTTGCTGCGCGCAGCATCGTGCGAGATGTAGTCCCACGCATTGCCGTACGGCGAGTAGTCTTCCCGCACGGTTCCCCACTGGCGCTCGGTCAGGTATGGCCCCCACCGCTTCCAGGCTGCAATGCCGGCACGTGCTTCTGCAAGACGCTTCGTTTCAGAGTTCATGGTTGCCCTCCCAACTGTGGACACTTAGTATAGCGAAAAAGGATTTGAGAGTTCCAGTGGTTCTCATCTTTCGGTTAGGATGCAACCCATCCTCGGGGCAAGCTCCATCGAAAGGGGGGAATGGATGATTGAGTTTCTTGACGGAGAAGCTTAGATTTGGCATAAGCGACATAGCCCGCGAGGCATTGAGCCACAGGTGCTGCGTGAGGTACATCAGGCGCAGGCGCTGTATCTTTCCGGACCGCGACGGGCGAGCAAAACCACGCCTCTGCGAAAGTGACTTCCGAACGGGAACCGGCCGTGTGTACCCTGGAGGGGGAAGCTCTTTCCAGCGAGAAACTTCTGAACCGTGGGTAGGAACGTAGAACGTGTACAACCTTCTCCGCACACATATCATGAACCGCATTGACCTTACCGACGAGGAGTGTGAACGCGCTACAACGTTCTTTATCCCTAAGAAGGTCAGGAAGAATCAATTTCTGCTTCATGCCGGAGAGGTAAACAGGTACCTTGCCTTCGTGTCGAAAGGGTGTCTTCGCCTGTACTCCATCGATGCGGAGGGAGAGGAGCATGTTGTTCAGTTTGCCATTGAGGATTGGTGGATTGGAGACATGTTGAGCTTCCTCACCGGCACGCCCGCTACGTACAACATTGACGCGCTGGAAGATTCGGAAGTGCTGCTGTTGGAGCGCGTCATGCAACAGCAACTCTTTATCGAGATCCCGAAGTTCGAGCGTTTCTTTCGGGTGCTGTTGGAGAATAATTTCGTTGCCAAAGAGCGACGGATTGCCGCGTCGTTAAGCATGTCTGCCGAAGAGCAATACCTCTCCATGCTGCGAACGTATCCTGCGATAGTCCAACGTGTTCCGCTGAATCAAATTGCCTCGTACCTCGGCATCACACCGCAGTCGCTGAGCCGCATTCGCAAGGAGCTGGCCGAAAAGAAGACCTGATTCTGGATTCTGGTTTCAGGATGCAGGTTTCACAGTGTGCCCATGAACCTTGCATCGTTGTCGCGTCCTGAGCTTCCGAACCTCGCACCATTCTGAATGCAGCATCCCGCCGTTCCCGCCTGCACTTCACATACGTTAACGCGAATTTTTACCCTGTGTGAATGTTCGCGGCACGTCGCCGATGTATATTTGTACCACAAATCGAAAACACAACAGGGAATGGAGGCACAAACATGAAGCAGACAATTGCAGTGATTGGAGCAGCAGGGAGTATGGGCTCCAGCATCGCACAAACGCTGGCGAAGGCTGGCCACCGTATTCTTCTTGCAGGGCGAACCCCGGCCAAGGTGAAGGGTCTTCTTGCGAGCATCAGCACAACAAATCCCGACGCCGAGGTGGAATTCCGTGATTGTGCGCGCGAAGCGAGCTGGGAGGCGGATATTGTTATCCCAGCCGTGCCGTACAACGCACAAGAGGAGGTGGCAACGAAGATCAAAGACGTTGTAACGGGAAAGATTGTCATCAGTATCGCGAATCCACTCAATAGTACCTACGACGCCCTGGTGACGCCACCGACGACGAGTGCCGCTGAGGAACTGGCCCACCTTCTTCCTTCCTCGAAGGTCGTGAAGGCGTTCAACACGGTGTTTGCTGCCGATTTCGACTCGCCAAACGTGAGCGGAAAGACCATGGACTGCTTCGTTGCAGGCGACGATGGTGCTGCGGTGGAAACTGTTGCAGCGCTTGTGCAAGACGCAGGATTCAACCCACTCGTTGCCGGAAAGCTTGCAGCAAGCCGGACGCTGGAGAGCATGATGGTGCTTCTCATCGGGCTCAGCGTCAAGAACAGCTACGGCTGGGTTGCCGGCTGGAAAGTGCTGCATAAGGCGGCCTGATCTTGCCGTAGCAACGTACTCATGATTTCAAAAAGAGATCATTCACACAAGGAGGAAACACCAATGAACACATCTCTCGAACTATCAATCGCCCTGGCGCTGCTTCGGACGATCCTCGGCGTTGTCTTTTTCATGCACGGTGCGCAAAAGGTATTGGGCTGGTTTGGTGGATACGGGCTGAAAGGGACCGTCGGCTACTTCAAGTCGGCCCTTCAGATTCCTGCCCCGTTAGGCTATGCGGCGGCCCTCACAGAATTCTTTGGCGGCATCGCTCTCGTTCTGGGCATTCTCACGCAACCTGCTGCCTTCGGAATCCTGATCACGATGGCCGTTGCGACGTTCAAGGTGCACGGGTCCGCCGGCTTCTTCCTGAACACGACCAACGATCCGAAGCGAGGGCACGGGTATGAATACTCACTCACGCTCGGTGTCATTGCACTCGTCGTACTCATGATGGGGCCCGGCGCGTTGAGCCTGGATGCGATTCTGCAATAGAGCACGAACCACAACTCAACAGATCAATCAACAAGGAGCAACATCCATGAAAACCACAGTGCAAACGGTTGCGTTCGGTCTGGCGCTCGCGACCGGCGCTTTTGCTCAAACGACCTGGATCGTGGATCAGTCTCACTCCTCGGTCAAGTTCTCCGTCGCACATCTGGTGATCTCGGAAGTGGAGGGAAGCTTCGCGGTGTACGAAGGTACTCTGCAGGCATCACCGGATTTTGCCGACGCCAAAGTCGAGTTCACCGTCGATGTCAACAGCATCAAGACGGGAAACGAAGCGCGTGACAAGCATCTGAAGTCGGAGGATTTCTTCGCCGCAGAGAAATTCCCCCAAGCAACCTTCAAGAGCACATCGTGGAAGAAGGTCGCAGAGAACCGATATGTCCTCGAAGGGAATCTGACGATTCGCGGGGTGACCAAGCCCATCGTCTTCGCGGTAACGAACGGCGGAACGGTAAAAGATCCATGGGGCAACATTAAGACCGGCTTCAAGGCAACGACGACACTCAATCGCTTCGACTATGGTTTGAAGTGGAACGCGCTGACTGAAGCGGGCGGCGCGGTGGTCGGCAAAGACGTGACCCTGACACTGCAACTCGAGTTTGCGCAGAAAAAGTCATCGTAAGGCCGAATGCTCTGGCCGGAGTGAGCATGAGTTCACTCCGGCGTCGTGTTACTCCCCGCTGGATGCATCTCCAAGACGAGGGCGCCTCTCCGCCCTCCAGCTTTTCCTCGGCTGATTCGTACCCGGCTACACGATTTTTCCTTCCGCCCCTTTCCCAAAGCTCAGCGTATCCATTGGACAGACGGTGACGCAGATGCCGCAGCCGATGCAGGAGCTGGTGGCGTTGTCGAGTTGCTGTTGTTTCAACGCGTAACTCATCACGTCAATGCCCACCTGACAGTTGCGTGAGCATTCGTTGCAGGCGATGCACTTGTCGTTCGCGACGATCTTGAACCGGCTCCACTTCATGCGTGTGAAGAACGCCGATTGGATGTGCATGAGTTTCGCAAGCGGACACCAGTAGCGACACCAAATTTTCCCCCCAAGAAATGGATAGAGGGTAACGGGAAGGATGCCTACAAGCCAAACATCTGCATACAGGCGATAGAGGCGAAGCCCAAGCTCGGCAGGGCCGGCAAACACAGCGTACAGGTCCTTGAGCAAGACGAACGCTGTGACAAGCGCTGCAACGATGAGCACCGCCGTTCCCATCCATTCCCACGAGATGGACGTCTTCCCTTTGGGGGCGAGGTGTCGCCAACGGTCGCCGAATGTTTCCGCCAGACCTCCGCACCCACAGATCCATGAACAATATCTTTTGCCAAAGAAGAGGACGAAGAGGGGGATGATCACGAACATCAACACAACTCCCCACACAATCCACACCTGATGCGGGTTGTAGAAGAAGGTGTAGAAGAAGAGAGGCCACGCGTACACAATGCCGTAGCTCCGCCATGCTTGCTGCGCAAACGTCGGATCGCTTGCAAGCTTCTCGCCCACCCACTGATGCTGCACGGCTTGCTGAAAGAGAAACTCAGGAATCAGAAAGAAGAATATCCACTGGAAGCTGAGGAGACTGACGTATCGCCAGATCTGAAACTTGTCCTTCCGATCCAACCCCCAACGTTTCACTGCTTGCAGGCCAAAGACGGTCATCAGCGCCGTGTACATGACGGTGTACCAGAACGACCAGGGGCGATCGAAGAAAGAGAGGAACGTGTAGCCCCACTCCTTGTAGGGCCAAAGCTCCTGACCGTTGCCGAGCTTGGCGCCGTAGACGGTGTACCACACGAAGAACGACAACGCAAGCCAGGCAAAGCGATCGCCTTTGATGCCGAATGCGATCATGCCGGTGATGGAGGCCGCCCAGAGCAGCGCGCCGAGCCACGATGGAATCTGATGCAGCACGTCCACGGATGTGTGCCCGCCGAACACCCACAACCCCACGAAGCCCAGGAGCAGCATTGCAGCGGAACGCAGAATACTTCCTTCCCATTCATTCTCCATCTTAAGGCCGAGGGATTTGAGGAACTCACGCGGCACATCGGCGCCGACGAGGACGAATGCATGGTCGTAGGGGATGCGACGGGTTTCATCCTCGGCGCCGCGGTTGATCTTCAGGGTGGCTTCGTGTTCGCCAAAGTCGGTGACGTGTGAATGGAGGATCGGCTCGATGCGTTTGGCGGCGATGGCTTTGTTCAGCTTCCGCTCGTTGTCCTTGAAGATGCGGCTGAACTCGCTACCGCGGTAGGAAAGGTACACCATGTTGTGTTCACTGAGCGTGAGCGCTGCTTCCACGGCGCTGTTGCCGCCGCCGACAACGAGGATGTTTTCGTTCCTGTACTTGCGCGGCGAGTAGAGACGGTGGTACACGTGTTCACGATCTTCTCCCTGCACGTTGAGCTTGCGCGGGTTGCCGCGCTGGCCCGTTGCAAGGACAACGCGCTTTGCGCGGTACGTCCCCTTTGCCGTCGTGACGATGAAGATGCCGTCCTGTTTTTCAACCTTCTGCACGCCCTCCATCGTGTGGATGTTGAGACGGTTGTGCTCAACGATCTGATGCCAGCGACGGATCAAATCTTCCTTCACGGCACCGTCCAGCCACAGCTTCCCTTTAGGAGGCTGGGAATCCGGCTCGGCGTACACGTACTTGCCTTCTGGGAAGTTCTCGATTGTATTCGCGATACGCTCCTTTTCGAGAAGAAGATAGCGCATGCCTCGTTCGTGCGCTTGCAGTGCGGCGTTCAATCCTGCGGCGCCTGCCCCGACGATGACCACATCAAATATCTCGCCGTCTGCTCCACCGATGGCATGCGGAAGCCCGGCAATGTGTTCGATCACGTCGTGTCCCTGTGCCATAGCGTACTTGATCACGGGCGCACCGGCAAGGTCGCCGATGATGTAGAAGCCGGGGATGTTGCTCTCGTTGTGCTTCTTCAGATATGGGCGCTCGTTCGTGCCGCTTCCGGAGTGTAGCACGGTGATGAACCGTTTGCGAAGGTCGTCGAGCATAGACACGCTTTCTTTTTCCATCGAGTGGCGATCTCTGTTTGGTGCCTGGAGCTTGAGTTTTGGACGTTCCCCTTTACGTTGCTCTCTTTACTTCCGACTGAACCGTTGGGATGAGCTGCGTGCCGCATCCGATGCAGCGGGCTGCCGACGGATGGTTCGTCGTCCCGCACTTCTCGCATCTCACCGGCGACACAGTCACAGGCACTTTTACCAACCCTTCGGGTACTTCTCCGGGTTTTGCCCTGCTTGGGCGTGAGAGAACGTAGAGATAACCAGCAACGCTGAACGCAAAGCCGATCAAGAAGTGGGGGAGAGGTGCCAGCCCTTTGCCGACAGCCGTATAGCCGCTGAGGCCGCCGAAGAGGAGGGCAAGCAGCACGTACACGCCGAAAGCAAACCAGCCGGAGGGGATACCTCCCAGGGCGGTGCCCTCAGCGGCTTCCGGCGATTCAGCGAAGAGTGCCCCGCGCGGCTGAAGTATAGCGAAATACTTCTCTTCATTCCGCAGGAACTCCGCGATGTCCATGCTATCTAACGGCACGCGTCGCCCTCTGACGATGAGTGCCACATCCTTCTCGCTGAGCGGACCACCGCACACAGTACAGTACTCTCCTTGATGGGCAGGCACGGTCTTGTAGGGACCGATCTGCTCCTTGCCCTGAGCCGGGGCGAGAACAGGCACGCTCAGGAAAAGGAAAATGCATTGTAGAATGATTCGATTCATGATGCATCCTCACTGCATGAGGTAATATGCCCCGTTTCTATCACGAATCTATCAACACGAGATCTCGAAAGAAGGTTCAGGGTGAGCGAAACGGAGGAAGAATGGAACATCGCCGCACTCATCTGATGGTAAGATATGCGTAGCGAAGAAGCAAGCAACGGATGGAAAGACCTGATGGGAGTGCGAATCGACCGGGCCTACCCTGGCCCATCCAGTGTAGCGCGAAGCTTACGCAAAAGCTCGCGGGGCACGTACGGCTTCTCGATGAACTCCTGCGCGCCGATCG
>CAZIKE010000043.1:0-25848 GCA_964539775.1 uncultured Chitinophagales bacterium | reverse complement strand
TGCGATGTCCGGAAGCCGTCGAAGAAATGCAGCACCGGCACGCGTCCCTCCAGCGTCGCAGCCTGTGCGATGAGTGCCGTGTCCATCACTTCCTGCACCGAGTTGGAGGCAATGAGCGCGAAGCCGGTTTGCCGCGTGGCCATCACGTCGCTGTGGTCGCCGAAGATCGAGAGCGCATGGGTGGCAAGTGTTCGCGCCGAGACGTGAAAGACGGTGGAGGTCAGCTCGCCGGCGATCTTGTACATGTTGGGAATCATCAGCAGCAAACCCTGTGACGCAGTGAACGTGGTTGCCAGTGCTCCGGTTTGCAACGCGCCGTGAATTGCGCCCGCAGCCCCTCCTTCACTCTGCATTTCGGTCACCGAGGGAACAGTCCCCCACAAGTTGGTTCTCCCCTGAGCCGACCACTCATCCGCCCACTCACCCATATTCGATGAAGGGGTAATGGGATAGATGGCGATGACTTCGTTCAGCTTGTGAGCAACGTATGCAGCGGCTTCGTTGCCGTCGATTGTAACCATGGGACGCTTCATTGTTGGATACCTTCTTCTTGGCTAACGTAACTGTCAATTCACTTCATGTACGGGTGAACCACTCGTAATTTGGCCAAATATGTGCCACGCACAAATTGCGGAGAAATGAGGCGTTTCGTGCGCAATCGCGGCGAACCATTCCGAGAAATGGGAAACTTTGTGAGATTGTAAGAATTGAGGACGACACATTCAACACGAATGCACCTCTTGACTCTTTCGATTATCTGCTCTACCATATAATTGTGGTGTTAAGTTCCCCTGCCGTTCCTTCTCATGTCAACCTCATACTAACCAGGGAGGGTCCTATGAAAGTCCTCATTGCATCGGTAGGCAATCGTCTTGAAAGTTTGGTCGCAAAGCGATTCGAACACGCGCGGTGGTATCTGCTTGTGGATACCGAGACGCGCGCTTCAGAAACCCTGCAGCACCTTACGCCGCATGATCGGCATATGGCATTGGAGAAAGCCGCGGTGCAGGGTGTTTCGCTTGTGGTCGCGGGGAAGTTTGGTGAGAGTTGTGTGAAGCTTCTTCGCGCACATAACATGCGCGCGGCACTCTTGCACGGCATCACCGGACACGAGGCTCTCGACAAGATTCACGCGGCGGCCGTCCCTCTCCTTCAACCCGATGCTCTTATTCACGAAAAGGGCGCGGTCGTCACGACACTGCGGCGCCCGATCCCGAATCGACGCGGACCTAAACTACCGTTCGTTGTCCCACCGTCAGGTTCTGATTCTCCTCGGGGACATCATCATCTGCAACAGTATGCAGGCAGAGGACACTGACACAGGCCACTGAATTTACGTACGCCGGGAGGGACTCCATCGCCCAGAACCTTGGACGCACGGTGGAGTCCCGCCGCTTCCGCCCGATCTGCACTCCCCAGGTCCTAGCTCACCGCGGTTGTACACATCTTATCAACAATCCACAGGTTGTCCACACCTGAGCCGTCAAAACATGGTGAAAAGGCCGATTTTCGCTATATTGTTGACAACGTCATGTTGAGCGATTATCACACCTTGCAGCATATCGCCTCTACGCTGACCCCACGGCTGGTCGGAAGGGCAATCCATGAGGCGTGGTCGCAGGAAAAGGATCGCCTCGTCCTGCGCTGGGAGGGTGTGAGCGAAGCTCTGATCATCTCCTGCGAAAGGCATATCAACACGCTCTGGCTGAAGCCGAACTTCACCCGGGCGCGAACCAATGCCGTCGATGTGCTCACAGCGGCCGTGGGCAGCCGAGTCATCGCCGTGGCAATGCATCCTAACGACCGTGTCGTGATGTTCGCTCTTGACTCCGGCCTCCGCCTCGACGCCTGCTTCTTTGGCGCGAAGGCGAATGTCATCCTTGTTGACGACGAGGGTCGTGTGGCTGATGCATTCCAGAATGCGAAGCAGCTTGTGGGGACCCGGGTTGAGTACCGCTCGGGCGACCTTGTGTACGATGTTGACGCTCTGCGCGCGCGGCTTGCTGCAACGCAGAATGCCACCGTGTACTCAGTGGTCAAGGACGTCTTTCCCACGCTCGGCTCGACACTCACGAAGGAACTGCTCCACCGGGCATCCATTCCACCAGCGACGTACGCTGCGAACGTTACAGAGAGCGACCTGCTTGCACTTCAACGAGCGCTGGCATCGCTCCTGAACGACCTGGCCTCACCTGCCCCGAGAGTGTATCTCTGTGAAGAAGGAGAAGGCGCGGGCACGCCGCTGCTCTTTTCCCTCATTTCGCTCTCTCATCTTTCACGAGTGAAAGAACAAATAATGGGAGATGTTCATGAAGCGATTCGTTTCTTCCTCTCCTCTTCCCGTTCACGCTCGGCGCTGGAGGAAGAGCGGAGAGCACTTGCCGCAAAACTGTTGAGCACAATGACCAAAGCCAGACGCACTGTGGAAGCGTTGGAGCGTGAAGTTCTGGAAGCCGCGCGAGCGGATGAGTATCAACGCTTCGGGGATCTGCTCATGACCAACCTTCATCGCATCCGACGCGGCGAGGAACACCTGGAGATCGAAAACGCGCACCTCGTCATTCCCCTTCAGAAATCATTGTCGCCTGCGCAGAATGCTCAGCGCTATTACGAGAAGGCCAAACGAGCGCGCACAGCGCGGCAGCAGGCAGAGACGCGGCTTGCAGCGTTTCGGGAACTTCAGTCCATCACCGAACGGCTTCTCGCGCACCTTGACGATGTTTCAACTCACGAGGAGATGAGACGCTTCATGACCGACCACAAGGATGAACTGGCGCATGTCGGAATCGGAAGAACCGAGAAACGGCATGCACACCTTCCCTTCCGCGTCTTCACCGTGGATGGCGGCTTCGAGGTATGGGCGGGGAAAAGTAGCAAGAACAACGACGACCTCACGCTGAAGCATGCAAAGCCCGCCGACCTCTGGTTCCATGCGCGCGGCGCTTCCGGCTCCCACGTCATCCTCAAAATCGGAACCGGGAAAGGTGAGCCAACCAGGAAAGCGAAAGAACAGGCAGCGGCCATCGCCGCATACTACAGCAAGATGCGCAATGCGAAGATGGTGCCGGTTGCGATGACGGAGAAAAAGTACGTCCGCAAACCGAAGGGCGCCGCACCCGGCGCGGTGATTGTTGAACGCGAAAAGGTTATCTTTGTGGAGCCTGCTCTTCCGGCTGTCGAGCAAAACGCTGTTTCGCTCTAAAGATTTGCGTCGCATCAGACAGTAATCAACGCATCATGAAATTCGCAGTCATAGGCGCCGGTGGAGTCGGCGGCTACTTTGGTGGCAAGTTGGCAAAGGCCGGCGAGGACGTGTGGTTCGTTGCACGCGGCTCACATCTTGATGCTCTGCGCGCACATGGGCTGCGCATCACATCGTTCGAAGGTGACTGGGTCGTCCCTCCCGGCAAGATGACGGACACCCCGGACGAAATCGGCACAGCGGACGTTGTGTTGTTCTGCGTAAAGTCGTACGACACGGAGAGCGCCGCGCAGCAGCTTGCCCCGATCCTTTCCCCGCGCACGATGATCATCAGCTTGCAGAACGGAGTGGATAACGAGGAGAAGATTCAGCGCATCGTGCCGCAGGGTATTGTCTTGGGCGGTGTTTCCTACATCTACGCCACCATTACCGCCCCCGGCGTCATCACACACACGGTGGGACCGACGAAGATTGTCTTCGGCGAACTCCAGAAACGGGACGACGCGACGACACAGCGAGCACACGACATTCATCGGACGATGCAGCGAGCCGGCATTAACGCAGAGTTATCGGACAACATTCAGGTCGAGTTATGGAAGAAGTTCATCTTCATCGCCGCCGTCGGTGGTATGACGGCGCTAACGCGCCTCACGCTCGGCGAAATTCTCGCCGTCCCCGAATCGCGCGACCTTCTCCGGGATGCCATGCAGGAGACGCTCACCCTTGCCCGGGCACGAGGTATCCATCTCCCAACCAATTTTGTCGAACAGGTGTTTGAGATCCTCAAGCGGTACGACAATAACTCCCGCTCATCGCTGTATCACGATCTCATTCATGGCAGGAGGCTGGAAATCGAGGCATTTTCCGGACTTGTCCTGAAAGAAGGCCAGCGGCTCGGCATCCCGACTCCCGTACACAGGGCAATCTACGCAGCACTTCTGCCGTATCATCTCAAGCATCGTCAGGCATAACCGATCGCAGCACAAGAAACACAGAGCAAAAAAGACCCACAGAACGTCGTATGAAGAAGCACCGCTCCCCCGCAGCCATGGCACTTGCCACACGCGCCATTCACGGCAGCAAGCTGTACGCGTACCGAGGCCCCGTCGCTTTTCCCATCTACCAAACTTCAACCTACAGGTTCGACAGCAGCAACGATGCCGTACGCTATGCGCAAGGCGACCCGGACGTGCTTGTGTACACCCGCTACCACAACCCAACGACTGCCGAAGTCGAGGAACGCCTTGCGCTCATGATGCAGGCGGAGCAGGTTCTGCTCTTCTCATCCGGCATGGCGGCCATTACTTCAGCCATCCTTTCGGCGGTGAAAGCGGGAGAGGAACTCATCAGCACGCCGGCGCTGTATGGAGGAACCTACCGCTTCTTCCGCGATATCCTCCCGAGGCTGGGCATCACCGTGAAGTACATGGACCCGCTGCGTCCCAATTCTCTTCTTTCCCTTGCCACGCGCCAGACGCGGCTCGTGTATTTCGAGACGCCGACGAATCCGACGCTCGGCATTGTGGACATCAAAGCACTGGTCAACGCGGCGCGGCGCGCGGAGAAAACGTTCGCCACGAAGATCGTGACGATGATCGACAATACATTCGCGACGTGCCTGAACCAGAACCCGTTCGCCTTGGGCGTTGATGTGGTCGTGGAAAGCGGCACGAAGTACCTCGGCGGGCACAGCGACCTGCTTGCCGGCGTCGTCGCAGGCACGAAGAAGTTTATCAAAGGCGTGCACACACAGCTCAAGTACTTCGGGGCCAGCGCCGACCCGATGATGTCCTACTTGTTGTACCGGAGCCTGAAGACCTTTGTGTTACGAGTGCAGCGCCAGAACGAGAACGCTATGGCGCTTGCAGCGTTCCTCGAACGCCATCCAAAAGTGAAGCGCGTCCTCTATCCCGGTCTGCGTTCGCACCCGCAGCATGCTATCGCGCGGCGGCAGATGACCGGCGGGTTCGGCGGCATGGTGACAATCGAACTGAAGGGCGGACTGAAAGCTGCGGTGCGATTATGCGATGCCCTCAGGGTTGCTGTCAACGCGATGTCCTTGGGCGGCGTGGAAACCCTCGTCAGCATTCCTGTCTATTCTTCACATATCAACATGACGAAAGCGGAGCTTGCGCGTCACGGCGTCACCCCGGGCATGGTGCGCATTTCTGTGGGGGTGGAGGGGATTGACGATCTGAAGGAAGATTTTGAACGGGCATTGCGGTGAGTGTGGTGGAATATCCAGGCTCCGGGAGACGTGAACAGATTGGAGTGACCGAACGAGCGACCACACTACTCAGAATTTCACGTGTCACCGGATAACCGCTCCAGGCGCATGCACCCCTCTCACGCCTGTTCTCAGTCCCGTCCTGTCCTCTCTTCCTGATACTCCATCGCTGCCTTGACGAAGTCACGGAAGAGTGGGTGAGGATTGGTGGCGCGCGACTTCAATTCGGGATGGAACTGCACGCCGAGAAACCAGGGATGGTCGGCCAACTCGATGATCTCGGTCAGCCCGTTATCGGGACAGATACCGCTGAAGATCATGCCCTTTGCGGCAAGCTTGTCCTTGAAGGCGTCGTTTACTTCAAAGCGGTGGCGGTGGCGCTCGGAGATGAGTTCTTGCTTGTAGGCCTGGTAGGCTTTCGTCCCCTTTGTCAGTTTGCAGGGATAGGCACCGAGGCGCATCGTGCCGCCGTACTCCTTCACGTTTTTCTGTTCGAGCATCATATCAATCACGTTCTGGTCCGTCGGCTTGAACTCCGTGCTGTTGGCCCGTTCCATGCCGCAGACGTGGCGTGCGAACTCGATCACGGCACACTGCAAGCCAAGACAGATGCCGAAGAAGGGGATCTTGTGTTTGCGGACGTGTTCGATGGCTGCAATCTTGCCTTCAATGCCGCGTTCGCCGAAGCCGGGCGCAACGAGCAAGCCGGAGATGTTCTTCATGTGTTTCTCTGCTCCATCGCGCTCGATGTCCTCCGCGCGAATCCACTTCAAGTCCACACCCACGTTGTTTGCCGCGCCCGCATGCACGAACGATTCGGCAATGCTCTTGTACGCATCCTGATGCTCGGTGTACTTCCCGCAGATGCCGATGGTCACTCTTCCCGCCGGACTCTTCACGCGCTCGACGAACTTCTTCCACTCGCGCAGGTTTGGCCGTGGACAGGTAAGATCGAGTTTTTCCAGGACAATCTCATCCACCTCCTGCTCGGCGTAGACCAACGGGACTTCGTAGATGGTGGAGACATCCCTGCCGTCAACCACCGAGTCCGCCTCCACATTGGTGAACAGCGCAATCTTCTCGCGCACGTCATCTGCCAGCGGACGGTCGGTGCGGCAGATGAGCAGGTCGGGTTGGATGCCGAGTTCCAGCAGCGCCTTCACACTGTGTTGCGTCGGTTTGGTTTTCGTCTCACCTGCCGAGCCGATGTACGGGACCAGCGTGACGTGGATGGCGATAGCATTCATCCTTCCTACTTTGAACATGAACTGGCGCATCGCTTCGAGGAAGGGAAGGCTCTCGATATCGCCGACGGTACCGCCCACTTCCGTAATCACCACGTCGTACTCACCGGTCTGTCCCAGCGCCTCGAACCTCCGCTTGATCTCGTCGGTGATATGGGGGATGACCTGCACGGTTGCGCCCAGATAATCCCCGCGGCGTTCTTTCGAGATCACTTCATGATAAATCTGTCCGGTGGTCGAGTTGTTCTTTCGTGATGTGGTGATGTCGAGAAAGCGCTCGTAGTGCCCGAGGTCGAGGTCGGTTTCCGCCCCGTCGTCAGTCACGTACACCTCGCCGTGCTGGAATGGATTCATCGTACCGGGATCGACGTTCAGGTACGGATCGAACTTCTGAATCGTGACGCGCAGCCCGCGCAACTTCAGCAGCAAGCCGATCGAGGCCGATGCGATTCCCTTGCCGAGTGAGGAGACAACGCCCCCCGTAACGAAAATGTATTTGACTTGATGACGACGCTTCACGGCCTCACCTGCGCAAAACGTTCCGGCGTTACGATGCCGCCGGAGAGGACCAGTTTCAATCCCTCTTCAATCGTCAGGTTCAAATGCATGGCATGTTCCTTCGGCACCAGAATCAGCACTCCTGAGGTTGGGTTGGGCGGGTTCGGGATATACACGTTGATGAACTCCTGCCTCCGGCCGTCGGCCGTCGTGTACACCATCTCGTTGGTAACAAAGGCAACCGTGTACAGGCCCGGGCGGGGATACTCAATCAAGACCACCTCCCGAAAGGTTTTTCCTTTGCCGCCGATCGTAAACGCCCCCACGAGATCCTTGATGGCGCCATACACCGAGCGGACGAAGGGAATCTGCTTGAGCAGGTTCTCGAAGCTATTGAACAGCACTTTGCCGACGAGGTTCCTTGAAAGCACCCCGACCATCAGAATCAGGACCATCATCGAGACGAAACCGAGGCCCGGCACTCGGCGACCGAGCAGGTCTTCCAAGACCGGGGAGAGAATACCGTCGATGCCGTTCCAGAGGGAGACAAAGAACCAGTAGGTGAGTGCGAGCGGGATGATGACGACAACCCCGCGCAGGAACGCCGTCCGCAGATCTCCCCAAAAACTATTTCCCACTTCATTCATGCTGTTGTGCCAGAATCCGTCTGACCTCTTCTAAGTCCTCTGCCGTATCCACGGGCATGCTATCGTATTGCGTTACGGCTGCCTTGATGCTGTAGCCGTGTTCGAGGATGCGAAGCTGTTCCAACTTCTCGGCCTGCTCCAACGGCGTTTGCACAAGCGTCGCAAACTGCAGAAGGAACCAACGACGGAACACATACAGGCCGATGTGCTTGTAGTACACATGATGTCGCAGCCACTCGGTTTGTGCGCGATCTCTGCCGAAGGGAATGGGCGAGCGAGAGAAATACAGGCACGTGCCGTCGGCAGCAAGGACGACCTTCACGACATTGGGGTTGAAGAGATCGTCTTCCCGCTCGATCGTTCGCACCAACGTGCCGACCGGCGCAGTGCTATCGGCCACAACGCGCACGCCCTCATCAATCATGGCGGGGGCGATCAAGGGCTCGTCCCCTTGCACATTCACAACGATGTCTGCATCCGGTAGATCGCGCGCTGCGCATGCCACGCGATCTGTTCCGCTCTGCAGCGAGGTCGGCGTCATCACCGCCGTGCCGCCGAAGCGTTCCACCGCAGCTACGATGCGTTCATCATCTGTTGCAACGATGACCTTCTCGATCAGTGTTGCCCGTGCTGCACGTTCGTACACGTGCTGGATGAGCGTCTTGCCGGCGATTTCCGCGAGAGGTTTTGCGGGCAGCCGCTGTGAGCCGTACCGCGCGGGAATGATCGCAACGGCGCGCGTCATTGCTCGCCCGGGCTCTGGCGCCGTGCACCCCCTTCAATCACCTTCGGGACGCGGAAGAATTCCGCCGTCTTCGCCGGGGCGTTGCGCAGCGCTTCTTCCCGCGTCAGGCCCGGCCGGATCACATCCTCGCGGAACACGTTATACGCTTCGATCACCTGTGAAAGCGGCTCGACGTTCGTTGTGTCCAGCCTGTTGAGCTGCTCCATGTGCTTCAGGATGTCGTTGAGATGATGGGTCAGCCGTTCTTTCTCATCCTCGGAGAACGAAAGCCGCGCAAGCACCGCAACGTGTTCGACATCGTTACGAGTGACTGGCATGATTCTCAATCCACTATTGCTGCAGAATCATCATCGCGAACTCCGGCACGAAGTCGGGGCAGTTCCCTGTATCCTTGATCAGCCGTGTGTTAGCAACATTGAAGACGGCATACGCCTTGTCGCCGCTATAAAGGATGGCGCTCCGGGCCGGAGCGACACGCACGTTGCCACTGTTGTTCGCAACGATCACATCAAAATCACCTTCGCGCCCACATTGCGTGTTGCGTGCAAGATAGAGGTTATCGCCTACACTGATGCGGAAGCCCTGGTTGCCAGCGCGGTTGAGCACAAAGAGCCACTCCTCGGGCAGCAGCGTGCCGAACGCGCAAGCCAAACTATCGTTTTTGGTCTTGAGAAGCAACGCGAACCGGGACTCGATCGTGCGGTGGATGAAGGTGAAACGCTGGCTGGAATCGATTCGGAAGTTCGCGTTTGCAGGAAGCGAGTAGAACAGCCGCACGCTGTCCGTGGACGCAGTGTCGCGCAGCGAAAGGAAGTGCTTGAACAGTCCGATGCCGGGCGCTTCGTAGAGACTGTCGCGGGTGTCGTATGACCGGATGCGTCCGCTGAACTCGAAATCGGGCGTGCGCGCGCGGTTGGTGATGAAGGCAACCGTGATCTCGCCCATCCGGATGCGTTGGATCGAATCATCAATGGGATTCAGTTTGCATCCACCGAGCAGCGCAGCAATGACGACGATTAAGCCGGTAGTTTTCCAAGCCACAGCTCCGACCTTCCGCTCGGAACTCCTGTTCCCCCAAGCGATCATGTTGAGCTTCTCACTGATTGATGTAATGGCGTGCGATAGCTGCATGAACTTCCTCCATAAGTTTGAGTTCGCCTTCCTTTCCCTGCATACCGGAAAGGGAGATCGGTTTTTCCAGAATCAGTTCAACGTGTCCCGGATGGACGCTGATGGAATGTTTCGGGAGAATCCGGAAACTGCCGTTGATGGTCAGCGGCACGACGGGCACGCCCGCTCGCACCGCGATATGAAACGCCCCGCGCTTGAAGGGCTGCAGTTTACCGTCCAGTGTGCGCGTCCCTTCCGCGTACAGCAGCACGGACTCGCCGTTGCGAATCTTGCGCACGGCTTCCTCTAAGCTTTTCTGTGCCTTTGTACTCCGGCCGCGATCAATCGCAATATAGCTGCCGAACTTTAATCCCCATCCGAACAGCGGAATCCAATGCAACTCCCTTTTATAAACAATCCTGATCTGATCGGGGATGGCCGCGATCACCGCAGGGATATCGAACATGCTCGCGTGGTTGGAAACGTACACATACCCCTGCCCCGGCACCAGATGCTCGACGCCCCGAACGGTTGTCGTGACGCCACAGATGGCCAGCGACACGTTCGCCCACGAGCGGCAGAGGGCATGAAACACCCTGGAGTTGCGCGTGAAGGCAAGCGTCACCAAGACGAGAATGGCATACAGCATCGAGTTCACAAACAGACCAAAGAACCGCAGCGTCCCAAGGATCGTTCTCATTGCCCGTGCAGCGCCTCCACCATCGCAATACGCCGTGCAATGGAGGGATGACTGTAGAACAGAAATTCGACAAGAGGATGCGGCTCGGGATCGGCAAGGTTCGTCTCAGCGAGCTTGCGCAGGGCGGAGATGAACGCCGTCGGCTTGCCCGTTGTTTGCACGGCGTACCGATCCGCTTCGCGTTCATGCTTCCGGGAAAGCATATTGCCCAACGGCGAGGTGACAAGTCCGAAGATGGACAGCCACAAGCCCAGCAGCGGCAGTGCAGCCACATCGGCGATGGACGAAAAGCCGAACCACGAGAGCGAAGCCGCATAAAGCTGTGCCGTGATGTACAGTCCAACAAACGTGGAGATCATGCCAACGCCGATGCCGATAAGGACGTGTTTATGTTTGTAATGTCCTAACTCGTGAGCGAACACCGTCTCGATTTCTTCTTCCGTAAACTCCTTGAGGAGCGTGTCGCCGAGAATGATCCGCGTCGCTTTGCCGATGCCGGTGAAGCCCGCGTTCGCTTTCCTTGTATTTTTGCTCATATCGAAAGAGAAAATGCCTCCGATGTGGATCCCGGCGTTCTTGCACAGCGCCGTAATTCGCTCTTTCAACGAGCCATCTTCAATCGGCGTGAATTTGTAAAACAGCGGCATGATGTAGGTCGGCACAATGCGAGCCAGAATGATGGAGAAGAACGTCAACACGATGGCAACCGGAAGCCACCACCCCATCGCATACGTCTTCAGGCAATAGAAGAGTATCACAGCGACGATGACCATAAGCGGCGCCGCGACGAGCAACGCCTTCAGCCGCTCCCATGCCCATCTCCCCAACGTTTGATTCGAAAGGTTGTACCGATGCTCGATGATGTAGGTGGAATAGAATCCCAACGGAAGCGTCACGACCGCTTCGATGATACCGACAGCGGCGAGAAACAGCAGGAGGGCGAGATACTCGTCGGACGATTGTGCCTGCGCCCAGGCCGAAAGTTCTTGCGTCAGGCCTGTCACCACAAGGGCAAGCACCACACCGAACGAAAGAACCGACGACGCGATGCCTAACAGCAGCTTCGTGCGGGTGTAGTGCTTCGCCACGGGCCGACGCGCCTCGGTTGTCGGTACGGAGTGAACGGATGCTTCGATGACTGACATACTCAAGAGATGAACTCGCGCTGAGCTATCTTAACCAAAAGGCGAGGGAAAATCAATTTAGGGAAGTTTCAATGCACCCTGAGGCGAGTGCGGAAGCGTCGGCTGCTGCTGTGTGAGACAGTGCAATGTGCCGAAGCCCCACACAAGATCAACAGCGTGAATGCCGACAACCGGCCGGTCGGTGATGAGGTCGGAAAGAATGCCCAGTGCCGCGCGGTCGTTCGGGTCGTTGAAGGTGGGAACAAGGACGGCAGCGTTCGAGATGTAGAAGTTCGCATAGCTTGCAGGCAAGCGCACGTTGTCGAAGAAGAGGGCTGACGGCATCGGTAGAGGAATTACGTCGAGTCCAGACCCGTCTTCCAACGTTGCCCCCTGCAAGCGCTCGCGGTTCTCCATCAACACGCTGTAGTTTACATCGGAGGGATTATCCTCGACACACAACACCACGGTTGTGGGATTGACAAAGCGGCACACGTCATCCACATGGCCATGCGTATCGTCCCCCACAATTCCCTTGCCCAGCCAGATCACGTTCTTCGCGCCGAGATAGTCTGCAAGCATCCGCTCAGCATCGGACTTGCTCATACCGGGATTGCGCACCTGCGTGTGCTGATCGAGCAGGCACTCCTCCGTGGTGATGACCGTCCCGCGGCCGTTCACATCGATCGCGCCGCCTTCGAGCACGACCGGCTTCCCGTTCCACGTCGGATCGAAGAGCCGCAGGCCGAGCGCCTTCGCCGCGCGGCGATGAATCTGCACATCCTTCTTCCAGTCCCGGTACTTTGCCCACGCGTTGAAGCGGAAGTTGACAACGGCAACCTCCGGCTCAGGCTCTGTTCGCTTGACGAACATCGGTCCAAAATCCCTCGTCCACCCGCGGTTGGTCGGAAAGCGATAGAACTCCACCTGCGCAAGATCGGCGTGCACACGCTTGAGCAGGCGGCGCGCGCGCGCCTCATGTTCCTGTGAGTTGACGATGATGCGGACGATCTCCCCCATGGCAAGCTTGCGAACGATCTCCCCAAACACCCACGGAATGATGCTGAATTTTCCTGGCCAGTCGGTGATGTTATGCGGCCAGCCGATCCATGTTGCGTCGTGGGGTTCCCACTCGGCCGGCATGCGAAAGCCGAGAGCGGCAGGCGTGTCCTCTACCATCTCTCCTCGTCCAGGAAACGGCGGTCCAGACCCTGATATGCATCGATGCGCCGGTCACGCAAAAAGGGCCAGTTGCGGCGCACGTCCTCGATGCGTTCCATGTCCACCTCGCCGAGAAGAATCTCCTCCTCGTCAATCGAAGCTTCCGCGAGGATCACCCCTTGCGGGTCTGCAAGAAAGGATGAGCCCCAGAATTCGAGGCCCGCAGTTCCGTCCCCCATCGCCTCATGCCCTACACGGTTGACCGCGGCAACATACACACCGTTGGCGATTGCGTGTCCACGTTGCACCGTCATCCACGCCTCGCGTTGCTGCTTGCCATACTGTGCTTTCTCATGCGGGTGCCAGCCGATGGCGGTCGGATACAACAGGATGCTTGCTCCTCTCAGCGCTGTCAGGCGTGCACCCTCGGGATACCACTGGTCCCAACAAATGAGTGTCCCGATGGTACCGTGGTGCGTGCTGAAGGTTTTGAAGCCGAGGTCGCCGGGCGTGAAGTAGAATTTTTCGTAGAACGCGGGATCGTCCGGGATGTGCATCTTACGGTAGATGCCGAGAAGCGACCCATCCGCATCGATCACTGCCGCACTGTTGTGGTACACACCTGGGGCGCGCTTCTCGAAGATGGGGGCGATGACCACGACGCGATAAGTGCGCGCAACGGCGAAGAGCGCTTCCGTCGTCGGACCCGGAATCGGTTCGGCAAGCTCGAACAGCGACGGGTCTTCCGTCTGGCAAAAATAGCGCGTACGGAACAACTCGGGCAAGCAGATGACCTGCGCGCCGCGCCGCGCCGCCTCTTCGACCTTTGCCACACCGTGCTTCAGGTTTGCGTCGGGGTTCGCCTCCAGCCTGAGCTGGATAAGACCCACGGCAAATTTCTTGGGGAGAGTGGCCATGACAGGTGCACGTGAGAAAAACTGCTTTGTGAATATACCCGAAGGGTGCTTGAAAATCAATTTCGTGAAGCATCAGAGTCCGCAGTGGCACACTCGCAAGGATGAGAATGCTTTTCTTACAATTAGGCCGATTCCTCGACGATCCATCAAACGTACCAATGAAAACGTGGAGGTTTTGACACCAACGCCACTTTCCATCATGTGGCATACAGCTTGACCAAAGGAGAGCGTTGCATTTCTCTACCCGCATACCAGGAGAGGTTCATGTATCGAATAACAGCCAAAGAAGCGCTTGCACCAACAATCACGAAATACATCATCGAAGCTCCGTTCATTGCGCGCAAGCGGAAGGCGGGAAACTTCGTTATGTTGCGCATCATGGAAGGGGGCGAACGCATCCCGCTGACGATTGTCGAAAGCAATCCCGCTGCCGGTACCATCACGCTCATCGTGCAGTCCGTCGGCAAGACGACGAAGCTGCTTGCCACGCTGAAGGTCGGCGATGTGCTGAAGGATGTGCTGGGCCCGCTGGGCAATCCGACGCCCATTGCCTATCACGGCGTTGTTGCATGCGTGGGCGGCGGAGTCGGTACAGCAGAGTTGCTGCCGATAGCGCGTGCGCTGCGCGAAGCCGGCAACAGGATTTACGCCATCATCGGCGGACGAACGCGGGAACTCGTCATCCTCGAAGATGAGATGAAGGCCTGCTCCGAACAACTCCTCGTCACGACCGACGACGGTTCGTACGGACGGAAGGGAGTGGTGACCGATCCGCTGAACGAGCTCCTGGAAAGCGAGGCGGGCATCAAGGCGGTGTACGCCATAGGCCCTGTACCGATGATGAAGGCGGTCGCACAACGCACGAAGCAGTACGGCGTGCACACGCTGGTCAGCCTCAATGCCATCATGGTGGATGGGACGGGAATGTGTGGCGGGTGTCGCGTGTCGGTTGGGGGACAGATGAAGTTTGCCTGCGTGGATGGACCTGAGTTCGATGCGCATGCAGTAGATTTTGATGAGTTGATGATGAGGAACCGCACGTACGTCGACGAGGAGCGTCTCGCCGATCATCGCTGCCAACTCTCTCGCTCTGCGGACGCGCTGGAGGCAGCAACGCCATGAACACGGTCAATCCGTTGAAGCCCTCCGCGCGGATGAAGATTCCGCGCCAGCACTCCATCGAGCAAGCCCCCAACGAGCGCAACCGGAATTTTCAGGAAGTGTCCTTCGGACTGGACGAGGAACGCGCGGCCATCGAAGCGCAGCGCTGCCTGGAATGCAAGAACCCGGTGTGCCAGAACGGCTGTCCGGTGAGCATCGACATCCGCACGTTCATCCAGCTCATTCTCCAGAAGGACTACATCGGCGCGGTGAACAAGATTCGCGAAGCGAATTATCTTCCCGCCATTTGCGGACGCGTGTGTCCGCAGGAGACGCAATGCGAAGCCGAATGCACGTTAGGCAAGAAGCACGATCCCGTCGCCATTGGCAAGCTGGAGCGGTTTGTTGCCGACTACGAGATGCTGCACCACGCGTTCAACGCGCCGGCCGTGAACGAGCGACGCAGCGAGAAGGTCGCGATTGTCGGCTCGGGCCCTGCGGGTCTGACGTGCGCGGCCGAACTGGCAAAACTCGGTTACCGCGTCACAATCTTTGAGGCATTGCATGCCGTTGGCGGCGTGCTGCGGTACGGCATCCCCGAGTTCCGCCTTCCGAAGGAGATCCTCGACGTCGAGACCGAGCGCATCAAAGCACTCGGGGTGGAAATCTATACGAACTTCCTCGTCGGACGCACGGCCAGCATCGACGAGCTGTTCGACGAGTGGGGCTTCAGCGCCATCTTTCTCGGTACCGGAGCCGGCACCCCGACGTTCATGGGCATTCCGGGCGAGAACCTCAGCGGTGTGTACTCGGCGAACGAGTTCCTTACTCGCGTCAATTTGATGGGCGCGTACAAATTCCCGGAGAACGACACGCCCGTCAAGATCGGAAAGGAGGTCGCTGTCATCGGCGGCGGCAACACGGCCATGGATGCGGTGCGCACGGCGGTGCGCCTGGGTGCGCACAAGGCCTACCTTGTGTACCGCCGCTCGCGCGAGGAAATGCCTGCGAGAGTGGAGGAGGTTCATCACGCAGAGGAAGAGGGCGTGGAGTTTCTCCTGTTAACGAATCCGGTCAGAATTTTGGGGGATGAAAAGAACTGGGTGCGCGGGCTCGAATGCCAGCGTATGACACTCGGCGAGCCGGATGACTCCGGACGCCGCCGCCCACTTCCGGTGGAAGGCTCGGAGTTTGTGCTCGACGTTCAGACGGTCATCGAAGCGATCGGGCAGAAGCCCAACCCGATTATTCAGGCAACCACACCGGGACTGAAGACGGGGAAACGAGGCGTTGTGGAGGTGAACCAGCAGCAAGCCACAACGCGCCCCGGCATCTTCGCCGGCGGCGATCTCTCACGAGGGGGCGCCACCGTTATCCTTGCTATGAGGGATGGAAAGATTGCCGCGGCGGCAATCCATGAGTATCTGAACAACAAGAGCGAAGCGCCTGCTGGACTGCCGAGTGCAGTAACGGCGGGATAGACGACCTACCTGTGGTTCACGCGCGGTGATTTTGTTGTATGGAGGCTTCACCTTGCTGCGTTAGGGATGCGAAGGGTGCCGCCGAAGGCGGCAGTGCCCGGCGAAGCCGAGGCACCGGAGCGAAGCGAAGCCCGAAGCAGCTCCAAAGGAGTCCTTTGGACCCGACCCCACCTGCTTTTCAGGCGGGGGGAAAGCCCAATCTTCAGGCGACCAGCCTTTCTCCTTAAAATCATTTAACCCCTCGTTAACCTGTCAAGATTGCTTATCTATGCTCCAATGGGTAGATTTTATTGCCTCATTTCCCGTTCAGTTGTGTCAGTTTTTCCTAAATGAAACGCGTTTACATCGAAACCTACGGCTGCCAGATGAATGTGGCAGACTCGGAAGTCGTTGCCGGCATCCTGAGCAAGGAGGGCTACGGCTTCACGCAGGAGTTGTCCGAGGCGGACGTGATTCTTGTGAACACGTGCGCGATTCGGGATAACGCCGAGCAACGGATCTACGGACGTCTCGGGCTGTTCGGGACATACAAGAAGCTGAGGTCCTCGGCAGTCGTCGGCATTTTAGGTTGCATGGCTGAGCGTCTTCGCACGAGGTTGGTGGAGGAAGAACAGGTGGTAGACCTCGTGGTGGGACCGGATGAGTATCGGAAGCTTCCGTTGCTGATCGAGAACGCGTTTGCGGGCGAGAAGGGTATCGCTACGCGGCTCTCTCGCGTGGAAAACTACGAAGACATCGTCCCGCTGCGCACGGACGGTGTAAGCGCATGGCTTTCGGTGATGCGCGGCTGCGACAAGTTCTGCACGTTCTGCGTTGTGCCTTTCACACGAGGGCGGGAGCGCAGCCGTTCGCTTCAGAGTGTGGTGCACGAAGTGCGTGAACTTGCCGCGCGCGGCTTCAAGGAAGTGACGCTGTTGGGACAGAACGTCAACTCCTACCGCGACGGCGAGTATGACTTCGCCGACCTAATGCAGCATGTTGCCGCCGTTGACCGCTCGGTGCGAGTCCGCTTTACGACCTCGCATCCGCAGGATATGAGCGACAAGCTCATCGAGACCATCGCCGCGAACGAGAACATGTGCAAATACATTCATCTGCCTGTGCAATCGGGGTCGAACCGCATTCTGGAACTCATGAACCGTACCTACACGGTGGAACATTACCTCGCGCTGGTGGAGAGGATTCGATCTGCCATACCGGGCGTCAGTCTTACCACCGACATTATCAGCGGCTTCCCGACCGAAACCGAAGAGGATCATCGCATGACGATGGAGCTGCTGCAGCAGGTGCGGTACGACGGGGCGTTCACATTCAAATACTCCCCGCGGGAACACACCCGGGCCTGGGAGATGAGGGATGATGTTCCCGAAGAGGTGAAGGGTGAACGCGTGTTTGAGATATCCGAGATGCAGCGGCACATCACGCTCGAGCTGAACCGAAACATGATCGGCACCGTAGAGCGTATCCTTGTCGAGGGGCGGAGCAAAAAATCGGAGGAGGAATGGATGGGCAGGACGGATACGAACAAAACGGTGGTGTTTCCCCGGACGAACGAGATGCCGGGTGAGTATGTGGACATTCTGATTCAACGATGCAACTCGGCGACGCTGTTCGGAGATCGCGTGGAGGTGGCACGCGGACGGAACAGCGGCTCGCGTGCGGAGGCTGTTGCGTGAAGAGATTTCTTGTGGTTGCGCTGGTGGGGAAAATCTTGACGCTGTCGGGCGTGTGTGCCCAACAGCCGACCATCGAGCAGTACGTCGCGATGGTCGAGGAGGGGCAGCAGGATGCCGTGCGAGAGCAGTTGCCGGCATTGCTGCGGAAGTATCCGGACGATCCGGGCGTGTTGTACTTGCAGGCGCTTCTCACCACCGATGGCGCCGAGGCCGTCCGCCAGTACCAGAACATCGTGGACACCTATCCCAACAGTGTGTGGGCGGATGATGCGTTGTACAAGGTGTACAAGTTCTACTATGCAATCGGACTGTATCGCACGGCAGAGCTGAAGCTCGATCAGCTTCGCACACGCTATCCGAACTCGAAGTACATCTCCGGAAGAGCGGCGTCAGAACCCGTCGTGGAGGAAAAGAGCGGCGGAGCGGAGACAAAGGAAACGGAGACAGGGCAGCAGACCGCTCCGGTACCACCGACAACGGAAGCAGCACCGTTGTCCATCGAGCAACGGCCGGCTCCTGTCACCCCGGCACCCACACCCACACCGGTAGAAGCGGAGCCTGTCGCGCCCGGACGATCGTACACGTTGCAGGTAGGTGCCTACTCCACGGCTGCCAACGCCAACAGGCAGAAATCGTTCTTCGACTACCACAACTACCCGGCAGATGTAGTCAGCAAGGTGCTCGGAGCCAAGCAATTATTTGTCGTATACATCGGCAACTTCGCAACCGAGGTAGAGGCGCGGCGAACGGGCGAGGAGTTGAAGCGCTCGTACAACATCGATTACCTTATTGTGAAGCGCTGAATGGAAAGCGCCGCTTTACACTTGAGCACAAAGAGTTTCCAGGAAGAACACGGCATCATCGGCGAATCGGTCGAGATGCAGAAGATCGTCGAAGTGGTGCAGCAGGTTGCCCCAACGGACATCACCGTCCTGATCACGGGCGAGAGCGGTGTGGGCAAAGAGGTGATTGCCAAGGCGATCCATGCTGCCAGCACGCGCAACAAGAAGCCGCTGATCACCGTCAACGCGGGAGCAATTCCTGAGGGCATCATCGAAAGCGAGCTGTTCGGGCACGAGCGCGGTTCGTTTACCGGGGCCGCGGGCGAGCGCAAGGGATACTTCGAGCTTGCCGACAACGGCACGATCTTTCTGGATGAAATTGGAGAGCTTCCGCTCGCAGCGCAGGTGAAGTTCCTGCGCATTCTCGAGAACGGCGAGTTCCTCCGTGTCGGCTCATCGATCCCGCGGCATGTGAACGTTCGTGTCCTGGCAGCCACCAACAAGGATCTTGAAGTCGAGGTGCGGCACAACCGCTTCCGTTCCGACCTGTACTTCCGTCTGCGATCGGTCAATATCACCATCCCACCGCTGCGCAAGCGTGTGGAGGATATCCCGCTGCTCTTTCATGCATTCGCCGCGGAATTTGCACAGAAGAACAATGTGAAGTTCGGCGGGATTTCCGACGAGGCCATGGAGGTGTTGAAATCGTACCACTGGCCGGGCAACGTGCGCGAGCTGCGCAACGTCGTGGAAAGTATGTTAGTGCTCGAGGCCGGAAAATACTTGCAGGCGGACGATGTGAGGAAATACCTGAAAGAGTTTCCATATCCCTCCTCTGGGGGGAGGAATCTGCCGGCGGTAACGGGAAAAAGTGTCGAGCAGGCAGAACGGGAGCTAATTTTGCGTGCCCTGCTGGAAATCAAGGCCGACCTGATGGAGTTGAGCCACACGGTGCAGGAACAACTGGCCCAGATGGTTGCCGCGCACCAACCGAGCGATCCGATGGCCATTCAGGCGGATACGAGCCTTTCGCTCACGGAGATGGAGCGGCGTCTCATCGCGGAAGCGCTGCGCCGGTTCAAGGGAAACCGCCGTGCCGCCGCGCGGGCGCTGAACATCAGCGAGCGGACGCTCTACCGGAAAATCAAAGAGTATAATCTCGAGTCGAAATGAACGTCATACGTGTTCTGATCGCCTTCGCCCTTGTGTGCCACGCGTACGGGTGCTATTCGTTCACCGGTGCTTCGGTCCCCTCGCACCTGAAGACGATTGCCATCCCGGTGATGGACGATCAGTCCGGTTCGGGTGAAGCGAACCTGCGTGAGAACATGACACGGGTCCTGACCGACCTGTTCATCCGCGACAACAGCCTTGAGGTAGCGGACCGAGGCACTGCCGACTCGATTCTCGAAGGAACGATCCTCCCGCTGCGCGATGAGATTGTTGCCGTGGGGGGCGGCGAAACCGTCAACCGTCGCCGTATCACGCTTTCGGTGAAAGTGGTGTACCAGGACATGAAGCTGCGAAAGAAAGTGTACGAGAAAACCTTTTCGAACTACGGAGATTACGATCCTTCCGGCGGATTCACACAACGGCAAGCCGCCTTCACCGAGGCCATCCGCAAAATCTCGGAGGACATCCTGCTCGAAACCGTTTCGGGCTGGTAACAAAGGAAGACATATGCCACCATCATCAATCACATCATGAGGTGTACAATACTGTACTATGGCTGAATTGTTCCTGATTACGTACATCATTTCGCTCACGATCTTGTTCGTCTTCGGGTTGCATGGGTTCATCATGATTTATTACTACCTGAAGTACAAGAACAAGAAGCATCCGGCAGTGCAGCTCGTGGGCGACTACCCCACCGTAACGGTGCAACTGCCGGTCTACAACGAGCGCTATGTGGTTCGCCGACTCATCGAAGCCTCGTGCGCGATGATCTATCCGAAAGAGAAACTGGAGATCCAGGTGCTGGATGACTCGACCGACGAAACGGTGGAAGTCATCGCCGCGCTGGTGGAGAAATACCAGAAACTCGGGTTCACGATTCATCACATCCACCGGACGAACCGACAGGGATTCAAAGCAGGTGCGCTCCGCGAAGGACTTGAAGTCGCGCGCGGCGAGTTCATTGCCATCTTCGATGCGGACTTTGTACCCAAGCAGGATTTTCTCCTCAAGACGATTCCGCATTTTCTGTCCGATCCGCGGGTGGGTATGGTGCAAACGCGCTGGGAACATCTCAACTCCGACTACTCGCTGCTGACACGCACACAGGCAATGGCACTCGATGGGCACTTTGTGATCGAGCAAAGTGTGCGGAATAAGGTCGGATACTTCATCAACTTCAACGGTACCGCGGGCGTCTGGCGGAAGTCCACCATTCTCGACGCGGGCAACTGGCAGGCCGATACCCTGACGGAGGACCTCGACCTGAGTTATCGGGCGCAGCTGCGCGGGTGGCGCTTCATTTACCTTAACGATGTGACGTCGCCGGCCGAGCTTCCGTCCGAAATCAACGCGCTCAAGTCCCAGCAGTTCCGCTGGACGAAGGGGGCCATCGAAACCGCACGGAAGATTCTGCCTGAAGTCTGGAAGTCTAAGCTTCCCTTCAAGATCAAGATGCACGCAACGTTCCACCTTACCAACAATCTGGTGTTCCCCTTTATTGTGCTGGCGGGAATCCTGAACGTGCCGCTGGTCTTCGTCAAGCATGCCGGGATGCACGACCACTACTTTGCCTTCATGTCGGTCTTCGTGTTTGCGTTCGTCGGCTCGTTCCTCTTTTATCTCTTTTCCCAAAAAGACGTGTACAAGGACTGGCAGAAGCGGGTGTTTCTCTTTCCGGTGTTCATGGCGGGAAGCATGGGCTTTGCGGTGAACAACACTCGCGCAGTGATTGAGGGCATCCTGAAGAAGAAAAGCGAGTTCGTGCGGACACCGAAATACGCCATCCGCAGCAGGAGTGATTCGTGGACGGACAAAACGTACGTGTCGGCGAAGATCAACTCCACTGTTGTCATCGAGGCTTTGCTCGCGATGTACTGTTTGTTCGGCGTTGGATCATCCATTTACTTCCTTGAGCTTGCGGCGGTACCATTTCAACTGCTGTTCCTGCTCGGATTCTCGTTTACTTCCGTTCTTTCCATCAAACATGCATTTGTTGCACGCGAAGTACGAAGAGGCTGAACGCCGTGGTCACCCGCAGCACGATATCGGCAACGTTCGCACGCGAAGCAGTTGACTGTTTGCGTGAGGGGGATGTGCACCGCGCGATGACGTTGTGCACCGAAGGAACAAGCGCGTACCCCGACTATGCCATGGGCCATCTGGTGTTGGGGAAATGCTATGAAGCCTTTGGACGTACTGCCGAAGCGCTCGCCGAGTACCGCAGGGCTCTCGGCACATTGCCGGATAATCCGACACTGATTGCGCTCGTGCGAAAAGCAGAGGAAAAGGAGCGAGGTGAGTTCCAGCGGTTTGTCGCCGAACAGGAAAAGCAATTCCAGAAAGCACCGGCGCCACCCCCCACCCCACCTGGCGGGGAACCTCCGGTTCACAGCGACCCTACCATCGAGCATCTCACCCAAGAGCTGGAACGGCGTCGCCGCGAGAAACCCTCTTCGGTGTCCAGCAACGCCGAGGCCACTCCTCCACCTCCTGAGCGCAATCACGCGATCGTTACGCCGACAACTGCGGAGATCTTCGCCGGTCAGCAGTTGTACGAAGAGGCACTCAAGATTTACCGTGAGCTTGCCGACGCGCAGCCGGGGAAATACGACGCGCGCATTCGAGAGCTGGAGCGCCTTGCGGCGGAGAAGGCCGGTACTAACACAAAAGCCCCGTGACGTGCGGGGCTTTTCTGTTCATCGAAAGGTACTCGCTTACTGCATTGCGTTGACCAGGCGAGTGAGCTTCGATTTGTGATTCGCCGCGT
Source organism: uncultured Chitinophagales bacterium (assembly GCA_964539775.1). Lineage (GTDB taxonomy): Bacteria > Bacteroidota > Ignavibacteria > UBA10030 > UBA6906 > CAADGV01. The sequence goes on along the minus strand of CAZIKE010000043.1, from coordinate 3,290 downwards.
TGTTCCGGTGAATCACGCCTCGTGCGGCAAGCTGATCCAGCAACTTGACCGTCTTGCGGAGTTCTAGTTCCGCCTGCGCTTTGTTTTTTGCAAGGCGGACTTTTTTCATTGCAGTGCGCATGCGCGACTTCCATGCGGCGTTGCGCGCCGCTCGCCGTTTTGCTGCTCGTGCCCGCTTTGCTGCTGATGGATGGTTCGCCATAACTATCCTGTCTTGTGACTCGTATCTGCAAAATTTTCTGCACCAACTTACGAAAAAATGGCCGGAGAGTCAATTGTCTTTCTGAGGTGCTTTCAGTATATTGAGGCGCATCCGTTCTTCCCCGCACGTTATTTCTAATTCCAATTCGAACGCTTCGGAGGTTTGATGAAGATCGTTGTTTGTGTCAATCACGTTCCCGATACCGAAACAAAAGTCAAGATCGGTGCCGACCAAAAGAGTATCGACAGGACCGGTGTAAACTTCATGCTCAATCCCTATGATGAATTCGCCGTCGAGGAGGGGCTTCGCCTCAAGGAGAAATTCGGCGGCGACATCACGGCGATCAGTCTCGGCAGCGATGCACACAAAGAAACACTTCGCAAGGCACTTGCCATGGGTGTGGAAAAGGCCATTCTGCTGAAAGATGACGGTGTGCGCGACTCCTACGGCATTGCCAAAGCCCTCGCCGAAGAAATCAAAACACTTTCCCCCGACATTGTTCTTGTCGGCAAGCAATCCATCGACTACGATGATGCGCAGGTAGGCACACTCCTGGCCGAAATGCTCGGCTTCGCATCGGTCTCCGTCGTGGTGAAGCTCAGCATCGAAGACGGCACGATCGTGTGCGAGCGTGAAATTGAAGGCGGTCACGAAACGGTTGAGAGTAAGCTTCCGTGCGTTATCCAGGCGCAGCGGGGTCTGAACGAGCCACGCTATCCCTCGTTGAAGGGCATCATGGCGGCAAAGACAAAGCCGATTGTCGAGAAACCTGCCGCGCCCGCCGAGATGCGCGTTGTCCCCCTCGCAATGCACAAGCCCCCGGCAAAAGCCGCAGGCAAGATCCTCGGCTCGGACAAATCGGCCGTACCGGAATTGGTTCGCTTGCTCCACGAGGAAGCGAAAGTCATCTAATCACCCAACCAATGGAATCGGAATGAACGTCTTAGCATTTGCAGAACAACGAGACAACAAATTCAGGAAATCGTCTTTTGAAACCGTACAGGCCGCTCGCAAGATCGCCGATCAGTTGGGAGCGCAGCTCGTTGCGCTCGTTATCGGCAGCGGCATCGAGGATCTGGCAAAGGAATTGGGCGCGTATGGCGCAACCCGCGTCGTGGTGGTAGATGATGTGCAATTAGCGCACCATGCCAACGCCGCCTACGCGCACGTCATCGCCGAAATAGCGAGGAAAGAAGGGGCAACGCTGGTGTTTCTTCCGGCGAGTCAGATGGGAAAAGATATCGCGCCTCGCGTTGCGGTAAAACTGGAAGCAGGCCTTGCCGCCGACTGCACGGCGCTGAAAGTGGAGGACGGAGAGATCATCGCGACACGGCCGGTCTATGCGGGCAAGGCGTTGCTGGATGTGAAGGTAACGACACCGGTCAAACTCTTCACGCTCCGGCCCAACGTGTTCACTGCCACGGCCACGCAGGGGGCATGCACCGTAGAGAAGGCCACAGTTTCTCTGCAGCCCGAGCTTTTTGTGACGAAAGTTCGTGATGTGAAGGTCGCGGCCGGCAGGCCGGACGTCACTGAAGCAAACATCATCGTCTCTGGCGGACGAGGGATGAAGGGACCCGAGAACTGGCATTTGATTGAAGGACTGGCGGACGTTCTTGGCGCCGCGGTCGGCGCATCCCGCGCCGTGGTAGATGCAGGCTGGCGTCCACACGATGAGCAGGTGGGACAAACCGGCAAAACTGTTTCGCCGACGCTGTACGTCGCTTGCGGCATCTCCGGCGCTGTGCAACATCTTGCGGGAATGTCCTCCTCGAAATATATTGTAGCAATCAACAAGGACAAAGATGCGCCCATCTTTCAGGTCGCGGACTATGGCATCGCCGGCGATGTGTTTGAGATTCTGCCGGAGTTGACCTCGGAGTTGAAGAAGATGCTGGGGAAGTAGAGATGTGACACCATGCCAGGGTTCTTGATTGTTACTCTCTTTTTCTCTATATCCCAGTAGGTCTCTGGCTCAAAGTTTTATTGGAGTTTATTTTTTGAACGGAGTAGTGTGGTGGACAAGGTTCAAGTTGACATCCTCGGGCTTTCTACCAATCCCGCCAGTGGCGGGGCGTATGCACTTATCCTGAAGGAGGTGCACGGGAACCGGCGGCTGCCGATCATTATCGGTGCGTCGGAAGCACAATCGATAGCGCTGGAGATGGAGGGGATCAAGCCGCCGCGGCCGTTGACGCACGACTTGATGAAGAACATCATCACCGCGTTCGGCGCCGACCTCAACGACATCATCATCGATGAACTGCGCGACGGAACGTTCTACGCCAAACTCAACATCGACAATCAGCTCATCGACTCACGGCCGAGCGATGCCATAGCGCTGGCCGTTCGTTACGGCGTCCAGATTTACGTGGCGGCGTCGGTGATGGATGAAGCGGCATTCGTGCCGGAAGAAGAAGAGGAACAAAACCTCCCGTCCACCCGTGCCTCCAAACCCAAGTCGCCTTCTTCGTCGCCCCCTGCAAAGATGAGTCGGCTGGAGCAATTGCACCAACAGCTAAAGGAAGCGATCGAGAAGGAAAACTATGAGAAGGCCGCCTCGCTTCGCGATGAAATCCGTAAGCTGGAGCTAAGAGACTGACGGCATCCCGCCGGGGGGAGAGAGGGCGTTCGGCCCAGGTTCGTCTCTTGCCGGCAACCGCCTCTACCGAGAAGACCTCCCCTCGCGGATGCACTCTCGCATCTCGCGCACCGCGCGTTCTAAACCCACAAACACTGCGTACGAAATGACCGCGTGCCCGATACTTACCTCCTGGATTTCTTCGATCCGGGCAAGAGGCTTCACGTTGATGTAGTTCAATCCGTGCCCGGCATTGACGCCGAGCCCCAGTTCAGCACCGAGACGCGCTGCCGCCTGGATCACCTCGAGAAGAGCCTGCGCTTCCTTCTCGTTCCGCGCGTTTGCGTACTCCCCCGTGTGGATCTCGATCATGTCTGCCCCAACGTGCTTCGCTGCTTCGATCTGCTCCGCAACCGGATCGACGAACAAACTCACCTCGATTTCATGGTTGTGGAATTCCTTGATGACGTCCTGGAGATAGCCCTTGTGTGCCCGCACATCCAATCC
>CAZIKE010000042.1:0-26230 GCA_964539775.1 uncultured Chitinophagales bacterium | reverse complement strand
GCCATTCTTCTGCACTGATATGCAATTCCACATCGCCGCGGAAGATGGTGCGGCCGATGGCAATCCGCGCGTGCAGAAAATCCGGTCCGGCATCTGTGTTGCCTGTGCCCGGCGACAGAATCCTGACCTCGCGGCCGTCGGCAGTCGCAAGATGGTCGTGCGAAAATCGCTGTTCCTGCCAGATGCGGCGGAGGACGATCTCGGGTATGGTGGGGAGTGCCATGTGATTTCACCTTTCCCCCCAAGAATCACACCAAGGAGTACACGGAACCAACGCGAATGCATACGGACCGAACGTACTCAGACGTGCATTCATCCATGCTCGAAATGCCGTTTCCTGATTGCATTGATTGCATCGCGTAGGGTCATTGCTGCAGCCCGTGCAACCTCTGCAAAATCCTCGCCGCTCGATGCGTAGATGATGCTTCGGCTCGCGGTAAGGATTGCTAACTCGCCCTTCTTGTCGCAACCGACGCGGACGGCGGCCTGCACATCGCCACCCTGCGCCCCGATGCCTGGAATCAGCAACGGCATGTCGGGCACGAGTTTGCGCACGCGCGCCAACTCCTTCGGACGTGTTGCCCCGATGACGAGACCGCAATTCTTCTTCACATTCCATTTCTTGACCCGTGCGATGACGTGTTCGTACAGAGGCTTCTCTTTGACCTTCAAATACTCAAAATCCTTTGCTCCGGGATTGGAGGTGAGGGCAAGAATAAACGCACCGCGCTTTGTATCCTCGATGAAAGGCGCCACCGAATCGAAGCCCATGTAGGGGTTCACGGTGACGGCGTCGAATCCCAAATCATCGAACAAACTCTTCGCATACATCGTTGCCGTATTGCCGATGTCGCCACGCTTCGCATCTCCGATAGTAACGACCGAAGGGGGAATCGCAGCAAGGGTTTCCTTCACCGTCCGCCAGCCGATTTCGCCAAGCGCTTCGTAGAAGGCAAGATTGAGCTTGTAGGCACAGACGAGGTCGGCCGTGGCGTCGATAATCCGCTTATTAAATTCCAGAACGGGATTGTCCACGCGCAAGAGGTGCTTGGGGATTCGCTCGACGTCCGAATCGAGGCCGATGCAGAGAAGGGAATCGGTGCGTCGCTGGGTGATGCAGAGTCTTGCGGTAAAGTTCATGGTGCAAGCTCAGGATTGCAAAGATAGTTCCGGTGGACGTCCGTCCGTGGCCCAACCTCCATCGGTGGGACCGCAGAGTGTTCGTGAGCGCAGCTTGTCCAGTGTTCCGACAGCTTCCTGTAACGAAAGAAGATAGCCTATCTACCCGTGAGTTGCAACGAACGCTCGCTATCGCTGCCGCTCGAACGTCCGCACGAAATCGTGTTGCGGCCCCAGCTCGCGTGCATGGCACGCCGTGCAGCCCGAACCGCGTGCCGTCATCGAAACCAGCACGCTACCGCTCGGCTGATACTCCGCCCACAGCCAGCCATTGCCGGCAAGGGGGGTGCCGGCATCTTTGTACATCACCGCGTAGACCTCGGTCCTGCCGTTGATGATGATCTCTTTGAACATCACGGAACCGTTGGGGAACGAACCGCCGGCGGGGAATCTTCCGTTCTGCAGGATGGAGTAGGCCGTGCCGTTCATCCGAACACGTACGAGCGGTTGATGCGCCGTCGAGCCGTTCAACGTTCCTCTGGTGACGGAATCGGCGTGCGGAAACAGTGCATAGGCTCCAAAAGGATCCGTCGCCGTAACAAACGCAAACAACTCGGCGTCTGTGGAAACGGACAATTGCCGCTGCGCGGCAGTTTGCTGCGCTCCCTGATCTTTGCAACACAGGGCCAAAACGGAAACAAGAATGATTGCGGTGAGTATGCGCATATCGTAAGATACACTTCGACTATCACAAAAGAATCACTCCGTGTACTGCGTGTAGTGGTCGATGATCTCCTGCGGAATGGCAATCGCCCGTCCGGTGTTCATGTCAATCATCGTGCTGATGAAATAGCCCTCGGCGGCGAGTTTCCGGGGCTCGTTCTTGAAAATCTGAAAGCCCACTTTCACATCCGCCTTCTCGAATGAGTCGAGCCACGTTTGCACGATCACGCGGTCGTTCAGATTGATCTCCCGCTTGAATTCGATGTGGAAGACCTTCTGGTACCAGTTCATGCCGTTTTTCAGAAACTCGTCCATCGGCATGCCGTAGCAGCGACCCATCTGGTCGTAGCGCGCCGCGAGGACGTAGTCGAGATACTTCGACGCGTGGAGATGATTGTTCATATCAATGTCGTCCGGCCGGACGATCAGTTCCGATTCGAAGCGGGCGTAGGGCATGAGAATGATTGGGTTAGGGATTGTGGATTGGTTCAGCAATCTTCGTCGCATCCTTCCTCTTCGTCACGCTCGCGTACACAAACAGCGCAACCGCCGAGGTCAGTCCGATGGCCGCGAAGTAGTACCAGATGTAATTTGCATCTACGTACGCGGTGGCAAGTCCGAAGGACTCCCTTGGAGCTGATCCGGCGCGAGCGTTTTCGGGTCGGGACAGTACTTCGTCAGCAGGTACCCCGAAAGTCCGAAGCCGAGGAGATTAGCAATCAACGAATGCAGATGTCCGAAGCCGAGATACAGTCCTTCCTCACCTTTCCCGAAGTAGTCAGAACTGGCTGATATCGCGCCCGAAGAACAACGCCTTCGTCCAATCGACGATGATGGAGAATTTGTTACGCAAGCTGACGATGCGTGTCAGATACGCGGAACGCCAGAAGAGCCACGTCACCCAGCCGCGACCCTTCACGTCTTCGAGGTCGGCGAGGGCTTTGTTGCCGCCGACGTAAGCGAGCATGCCGAGATGCTTATACTTGAATGGCTCAACCGGTTTGCCCCGCGCCCGCAGCGTAAGCGCTCTGGCAAGATACTTCCCTTGCTGCTGTGCAACTTGCGACGTTGCGGGAAGCGGATTGGTTTGAATGACGGCGCAATCTCCCATTGCATAAATGTCGTCGAAGCCCTTCACGCGGAAATACTCATCAATCAGAAGTCGCGCACGGTTGTCTTTCGGCAGCGTGACGCGCTCAATGAATGGCGTCGGACCGTTGCCGGTGCTCCAGAGAAGGAGACCGTAGCGGAGTTCGGAGCCGTCGCTGAGATACACTGCCTTGTCGTCCACCCGAACGACGGGGGATGCGGTCAACACACTAATGCGCTGGCGGGCGAACAGCCGCATGGCGTAGCGGCGGAGCTTCTCGTCGAACGTGCCGAGGATTTCCTTCATCGCCTCCACGAGCGTGATGCGCACTTCGGCGACAAGGTTGGGGTAAGCTTTCTGCAGGTCTTCCACCAGAAAGTCGTGCAACTCGGCAGCGAACTCGACGCCGGTAGGTCCACCGCCGCAGATGATGAAGTGGAGGAGGCGGTTCCGTTCCTCCGCACTTACGCCGGGAAGATTTGCTTGCTCGAAGTTGCGGATGATGCGTTGGCGCAGCTCGCGGGCATCGTTCAGCTCTTTGAGGAACAACGCATGCTCGGCAACGCCCGGCACGCCGAACGAATTGCTCACCGCCCCGACAGCGATCACGAGAACGTCATACGATACCTCGAACTCATGTCCATCCACCGCGCCGACACACCTCACCGTGCGTGATGATGTATCGAGATCCCTTGCCGCCGCGTGAAAGAATCGGATGTCCTCCCGCGCATGCCGAATCGGCTCGATGATGCTGCGGAACTCGATGGTGCCGACCGTTGTGCTCGGCAGGAGCGGCGTGAAGAGAAAATGATTGCGCGGACTGACGACGGTGATCTCGTAATCGTCCTTCAGATTCTTGACGAGATTGAACGCGCCGAAGCCGGTGCCGAGGACGAGAAGGCAGGGCTTGCGGGTAGAATCAATCGTGTTCATCTCGCTGCAAAAGTTCCTCTACCGTTAAAGAAATGTCCTTTGCGATTTGACGCAGGAGAATAGGTGAGATATCCCGCCCCCGATGAACGGGCACTGTTGTTTGTCATCCATCAGGATGACGGAATTGTTTGTGCAATCCGCGTTGGCGGACTTCAACGAAGCCAAGAGTTTCGAGAAGCGCCATTACCTCGCGCGGGTTGAGCACAGGAATTCTGCTCAATGCTACTCCAAGACGAGGTCTTGCGTCCCCACGAAGACACCTTCGAGTTTCGGCTCCCCGTCTTCAAGTAACATCTCAACAACCTCTCGAAGGTTGGCATTCAATTCATCCAACGTCGCTCCCTGGGAGTGTGCACCCGGAAATCCCGGGACGTAGCCCACAAACAAACCCGTTTCGGAATCTTTCTCAACAACAGTAGTGAATTTTTTCATTGCACTTCTTCTCTTGTGGTTGTGTTGAACTTCGTCCGGCCCTGACTTGTCGGCCACTCTCCTTCGCTTGACAAAAGACTACATGAGGAACTCCGCTTTCACCTCGGCCGGCAACACCTCATTCATCGAGCCGGTGCGGTAGCCCTGCAGGTCAAGCGTAACATACGTGAAGCCGAGCTGTTTGAGATGCGCAACGAGGTTCCTGCGCAGGTCGTCCTCGAACAGTCGGGTGATTTCTTCTTCGCCGACTTCGATGCGTGCCGTGCGTTCGTCATGAAAACGAACACGGAAGAACCGGAAGCCCGCGTCGCGCAGAAACGTCTCGGCGTTGTCCACTTTGGTGAGATGCTCTTTCGTAATCCTCATGCCATACGGGAATCGGGAAGAGAGGCACGCAAACGCGGGCTTGTCCCACGTTGGCAAGCCGAGATGCTTCGAGAGTTCGCGCACTTCCGCTTTGCTCAATCCGGCTTCGAGCAGCGGCGAGCGGACGTTCTTTTCCGATTTGGCTTTCATGCCGGGACGGAAGTCGCCTACGTCGTCCGTGATGGTTCCATCGGCAATCCATTGCAATCCTTCTCGCGCAGCAATCTCATCCAGCTTCCCGAACAACTCCGTTTTGCAGAAGTAGCAGCGATTGGCCGGATTCTCTTTGAACTTGATGATGTCGGTTTCTTCCGTCCTGACCACAACGTAGCGCGCACCGATGCTTTCGGCAATCTTCACAGCTTCCTCGAATTCGCGCGTCGGATACGTCTCGGAACGTCCGATCATCGCAACGGCGTGCTCGCCCAGAACATCGACGGCAACTTTGAGCAACAGCGTACTGTCGACGCCGCCCGAGTACCCAATGGCAACGCTGCCCATCTCGCGCAGAACCATCTGAAGCTTATCGTATTTCGTTTTCACATCGTCAGAAAGCATCCGACATTGCCCTCACATCAACATGGAAAAAATCCTGTGGGAGTGTGTCTGCCTGTCATCGTCCTCAGCGTCGGTTCGCTACACTCCGTGAACCGGGTGGGATGGTCGCACCGACGCTCGATCACTTTTCCAACAACTTCTTGAACACCTTCAACGATTTGGCATCGGGGAACTCTTCCTCGAACATTTGCTGCATGTCGGGGTTGAGCTGGAAGCACTGCTTGAGGGAGTCAATGGCTTCACCGGTGCGGCGCAGCAGAATGAGCGCCTTCGCTCGGTAGTAGTGAGGCTCGGAGGAGACGGGATTGGATTCTTTCGCTTTGTCAAATGCCTTCAATGCCTGCTTGACATATCCCAATTCGAGAAGGGTCTCACCGTAGTCGAGCCATGCATCGCAGTTTGTCGGCTCGAGCTTGGTGACCATCTTGTACGCGAGCACCGACTCTTCGACCCGTCCCATGTTGTACAACAGGTCCGCTTTGGCGTACCAGAGGTCGGCGTAGTCGTTGCACAGGGAGAGCGCTTTGTTATAGTCGCTCAGCGCACGGCGGAAATGCCCCAGGGAGTCGTAGCAACTGCCTCTGCCAAAATACGACTCGTAGTGTTTCGGGTCGTACTTGAGTGCTTGCGAAAACGCGCGGATAGCCAGCTCATATTCCCCCAGCTCCTCGTAGGCGTTGCCGAGATTATGCCATGCCGGCACATCCTTCTCCTCGAACTTCAGCGTTTCGCGGTAGCAGTGGATGGCCTCCTCCAGTTTGCCCATGTTGGCGTAGGCGTTTCCCTTGTTGTACCATGCGGCAGGGAAATTCTCGTGAATCGCCAGAGCGGTGTCGTAGCTTTCGATGGCGAGATGGTACTTGTATATGCGGTTGAGAACAATGCCGCGGTTGTACCACGCGTTGTAGTTGTACGGATCGAGGTTGAGATGCTCATCGTAGGCGCGGAGCGACTCCGCCGGCTGGTCGAGATAATCATAGCAGAAGCCTAACTCGTACCAGGCATCCTTGTGGGTCGGATTGGTTTCCGTGATGAACTTGAAAATCTGCACTGCTTCCTGGTATCTGCCCGTTTTTTCCAGCGTGATGGCTTTATTAAAGAGCGCATCCTCGTTGGAAGGATCGATCTCGAGAGCCTTCTCAAAACACACAAGCGCTTCTTCGGGCTTGCTCAGGTCGTCCAGCGTAATACCTTTGTTGACAAGAAGCTCCGGGTCGACAGGGTTCAGCGAGAGCGCTTTGTTGTATGCGTCGAGTGCCTCTTCATAGCGGAAAAGATTGGTCAGGATCTGTCCCTTGCGTTGCCACATCTCGGCGCTGTACGGGATGTAGGTGAGAAGTTGATTGATGAAGTGGAGGGCATCGTCGTACTTTTCATTCTCCCAATAGTAGTTGACGATCTCTTCCAGCGCTTCGATGTTGGAGAGCCGGGAGGAACCATCCTTCAGCATGTCCTTCAGTTTTTTCAACTCGTCTTCCGGACGTTCGTCTTCGGCTGGATCGTACTCGTCGTCGAAATTGGTGAAATCGAAAATGCTCATAGCCATCTCCCTTTCTCAAACTATCGGTCGGCAATCCCTCCTGCTTTGGTGGCAAGTAAACCAAATCGCGAAAGGAAGTCAAGAAAGTGGGGGAGATGCCACGCGATCGCGCACGCGCGGGCAACCTTGATGTCTTCGCACAATTGTTGACTTTCTCGGCATATTGGGTTACATTTGGTGGCTTTTGATTTGCATAGTTACCCTTCCACACGCAATTCCCGACGTTGAATCCCGGAGGTTTGTTGTGCGAAAGTATCGGTTCAGAATCCTTCTGATTGTCCTTGCGATTGCCCTCAGCGTGTACTACTTGTGGCCAACGTATGTGGACTACAGCCTGCACAAAGAACTGAGCCGGTTGAGCGGCCCGGACAGCTTGTCCTTTGTTGAACAACGCGAGACGGAAATCCGAGACGCACGCGCACGACGCATCAAGTTAGGGCTTGATCTGCAGGGCGGTATGCGCGTCGTTCTTGAGGTAAATCTCCTCAAACTGATCGAGGATCTTGCCAAGAACAAGGACGATGTGTTTGCGCAAATCCTCAAGGAGACGCAGGAAGAAGCAAGCCGCTCGGATGCATCCCCCGTCAGCATTTTCCGCAAGCGGTTTGAGCAGCGCCAGATGCGCATGAGCAAGTACTATCGTAGTCTTCGCGAGAATAACGACGAGATCGCTGCCTATCTTGAGGACGAAGCGAAGAAAGCGATCGACCGCGCCATGGAGATCGTACGCAACCGTGTCGACCAGTATGGGGTTTCGGAGCCTTCCATCCAGAAGCTCGGCGCCTCGCGAATCATCGTCGAGCTACCGGGCGTGTCGAAAGAAAGCGAGGTCCGGCAGTTGCTGCAGGGAACGGCGCTGCTGGAATTCAAGCTCTTGCGCGAGGCCGATCAGGTGGTCGCCGTCATGAAGGCCATTGATGAAACACTTGCAGCAGACACCACCCTCGCTCAACAAGACACGACAGCGAGCAGTCTCCTGCAATCGGATACAAGCAGAATCAAAACGGCGGAGGGTGACCTGACGCCCGAGGAGTTCAAGCGAAAACATCCCTGGTTCAGCATCGCACTCGTCGACAACCGCTCCCCAGACGAAGCCTTTGTCGAGGAAGACAACAAAGAGAAGATCCGTCGGATTCTGGAACGCCCCGATATCAAGAAGGTGATCCCTTCCGACATGCAGTTTTTGTTCAGCGCAAAGCCCCGCTTTGTGAATGAGGGGAAGAAGTACTTCACGCTATATGCCGTCAAGGCAGTCCCCGAGCTGACGGGCGGAGTCATTACGAATGCACGCGCGACGCTCGATCCGAATACCAACGCGCCGATTGTGACGATGGAGATGAACACGCAAGGGGCCAAAGACTGGGCGCGCATCACCGGTGCGAACATCAACAAACGCATTGCAATCGTGCTGGACAATGCGGTGTTTTCCGCCCCGGTCGTTCGGAACAAAATCATCGGCGGCAATTCCCAGATCGAAGGGATGGAGAACATTGAAGAAGCACGACTGTTGGAGATTGTGCTGAAGGCCGGCGCTCTACCTGCCCCCGTCGAGATCGTCGAGCAGCGTTCGGTGGGTCCCTCGCTTGGGGAGGATTCCATTCGCGCAGGATTACTCTCCTCCGCCCTTGCCACAGCTCTGACGATCATCTTCATGGTGTTGTACTACCGGACCGGAGGTGTTATTGCGGATGTTGCCGTTGTGTTCTGCTTGCTCTTCCTCCTTGGCGTTCTGGCGGCATTTCACGGAACGCTGACCCTGCCCGGAATCGCCGGCATCATTCTCACGCTCGCCATTGCTGTGGATGCTAATGTGCTCATCTATGAGCGCATCCGGGAAGAACAAGCCTCGGGCAAAACCCTGCGGGCGGCAATCGAGGCAGGCTACGAGAAGGCCTTCACCGCCATCTTCGATGCAAACCTCACCACGTTCATAACCGGCATCATTCTGTATCAATTCGGCACGGGTCCCGTGCAGGGGTTCGCCCTCACGCTGATGATCGGCATCGTCTCCAGTATGTTTAGCGCCATCTATATTACGCGGGTGATCTTCAATATCCTTACGGAAAAGTCCACAACTGCAATCAGCTTTGGCTGATGATCTTCAGGAGAATTCGTTCATGCGGCTTTTTGGAAAAACAACAATAGATTTCATGGGGAAGCGGAGATTGTGGTACACGGTCTCCGGCATCGTGATCCTCGCCGGTCTTGTGTCTCTCTGGCTCAAGGGACTGGACTACGGTATCGACTTCCTCGGTGGGACGGAAATCGTTGTGCGGTTTGAACGGCCCGTCGATATCGCCGACGTGCGCACTGCGATGAGCCGGACAGGACTCACCAAGACCGAGATCAAGACCTTCGGCAGCGACCGCGACATTCTGATCCGTACAACGGAGCAAGGCGTGGGCACCACCATCGGCGACCGCATCCGCCAAGGATTAGACCAGAGCTTCACGGACAACCCTCACATTGTGACCAAGGAAGATAAGATTGGACCGAGAATCGGTGCGGAGCTGCGGCGCGACGCCATCTATGCGGTGATGGCGTCGCTTATTGCCATCTTGGTGTATGTCGCATTCCGCTTCAAGTGGATCTACGGTGTCGGCGCGGTGGTCGCCCTGTTCCACGACGTGTTGGTGACGCTCGGCGTCGTCTCCATCGTCGACGGCATCACGCCCGACTTCCATCTTGAAATCAACCAGAACATGATTGCCGCATTCCTCACACTGGTGGGCCTTTCCGTCAACGACACGGTGGTGATCTTCGATCGCATCAGGGAGAACAGCAAGATTTTCAAATCGATGAAGACATTTGACCTGATCAACAAGAGCTTGAACGAAACGCTCTCCCGCACCATCATCACCTCGGGCACGATCTTCCTCGTGCTGATGGTGTTGCTGATGTTTGGCGGCGAGGTGAATCGCGGCTTTGCGTTTGCGCTGACCGTTGGCATCGTGACCGGAACGTATTCTTCTATTTACATTGCCAGCGCGGTTGTCCTGGAATGGTCGAACCGCCTCCAGGCACGAGCACAGTTTACGAAGTAGAGCACGGCGCAGCGAGGATGCCATGAACTTCTCCACCACCGAACACAGCGGCGTGACGGTCATTGCCATTGAAGGGAACCTCATGGGCGGGCCTGACGCCACAACATTACACGACAAACTTGTGGAGTTGATCGACGCGAAGGCAACCCGTGTCGTGCTGGATTTGCGAGGCGTTTCCATCATCAACAGTTCCGGCTTAGGCATGCTGATCAAGGGCGCCTCGACACTGAAGGAAGCAGGGGGCGCCCTCACGCTGGCAGGCGCCTCCGAGAAGATTCTGGAGCTTATCAGGATCACCAAACTCACCGGCGTGCTGCAGACCTACCGCACTGTGGCTGACGCCGTGGCAAGTTTCACAAAATGATTGCTTATCATCATCGAATCTCCGACCTTTCGTGATGGAAGGTCGGATTTTTTTTGCCAGCCTGCTAGAAAAGTCTTTGCACGATGCCCGTTCAAGTGATTGTCGGTGCCCAGTGGGGCGATGAGGGAAAGGGAAAGGTGGTCGATCTTCTTTCCGAGCAAGCCGATATTGTTGCCCGTTATCAGGGAGGAGCCAACGCCGGACACACGGTCTGCATCGGCGAGAAGACGTATGTGTTGCACCTGATCCCCTCCGGCATCTTTCATCCGCACATCACGTGCGTCATCGGCAATGGCGTCGTCATCGATCCGGTGGCGCTCATGAGCGAGATCGAGCAGCTCCGGCAAGCCGGGATCGATATCACCGGGCGCTTGCTGGTAAGCCACAACGCTCATCTCATCATGCCCTACCACAAGATGCTCGACACAATTCGCGAGAAAACCGCCGACAGAATCGGCACGACGGGCCGCGGCATCGGGCCGGCGTACATCGACAAGTTCATGCGGTGCGGCATCAGGATTGTTGACCTGCTGGATCGGGACGTCCTCGCAAAAAAGCTGAAGGCGAACATTGAGGAGAAGAACCGCATCCTCGCCCGCGTGTACGGTGAAACAACGATGGACCTCGATGCCATCATCGCTGAGTATCAGGAATTCGACACCAAGATCGATGACTACATTACCGACACGGCACTCTATCTGAACAGCGCCCTGCGGCAGAAGAAGCGCATCATCGCTGAAGGGGCGCAAGGGGCATTGCTGGACGTTGATCATGGCACCTATCCGTTCGTCACCTCGTCCAATCCTACGTCGGGCGGAGCATGCACGGGACTCGGCATTCCACCGACCGCGGTGGACTCCATCGTCGGCATTGTGAAAGCATATTCGACCCGCGTGGGCAACGGGCCGTTTCCAACGGAACTGCATGACGAAACGGGCGAGCGTCTTCGCACGCTTGGCCATGAATACGGTGCGACCACCGGGCGCCCGCGTCGCTGCGGCTGGTTCGATGCCTTTGCCGTCAAGTACTCTGCCGAAATCAACGGCATCACCAACGTCGTCGTGACCAAGCTCGACGTGCTGGATGCGTTCGACGAGATTCGCGTGTGCGTCGGCTATGAGGTGAACGGCAAACGCTTGAAGTCGTTCCCGACGGACGTGAAAACGCTGACGGCGGTGACGCCCGTGTACGAAACGTTTGCGGGGTGGAAGACGCCCCTCTCGTCTGCAAAGAACTTTGCCGACTTGTCCCCCAACGCACGGGCCTATCTGCGCGCACTGGGCGAGCTGACCGGTACGCGGATCTGGATGGTGTCCCTCGGGCCGCGACGGGATCAAACACTCGACGTCGGCACCACGCTCCAACCATGAAGACCGCCAACTTCAAAATCGTCCTTCTCGTCATCGCCCTCGCAATTGTGGTGGGTATGCTCCTCTACTCCCAGAACCTGATCGATCAGTTGCTGAAGAAGGAGCGGGAGATTGTCGACCTCTATGTGAAATCCATCGAGTATGTCGCAAGCGAACAATCCGGCACGGGCGATATCAGCTTCGTGTTTGATGAAATCATCCGCGCGATCGACTTCCCCATGGTGCTGACGGACGCCAACAACAACCCTATCCAGCCATTGCGCACAAGCGTCCGCAACATCGAGCTGGACACGGCGCTCGCACTCGAGGAGCAGGAGGCATACATGAAGCGCATCATTGCCGAGCTGGACGCAGAGAACGAACCGATCCGCGCGATGCTCAACGATACGACCGTGCTCAGTATCGTGCACTACGGCGAATCGGCGTTGATCCGACGGCTGCGCTGGTTCCCGTACATCCAATTTGCGCTTGCAGGCTTGTTCATTCTTCTCGCGTACGTCGGCTTCAGTTACATTAAGCGCAGCGAGCAAAGCAACATCTGGGTGGGAATGGCAAAGGAAACGGCTCATCAACTCGGAACGCCGCTCTCCAGCCTGATGGGCTGGCTCGAACTTGCGCGGGAACATGCGGCGGGCAACCCGTCGCTGCACGAAACGGTTCTGGAAATGGGCAACGACGTGGAGCGGCTCAACAAAGTTGCCGCGCGCTTCTCCAAAATCGGTTCGCGCCCCGACCTGAAGGAGGAAGACCTCGCAGAAGTCATTCAAGGCGTCATCAACTACATCTCTCGCCGCATCCCGAAGACGGGAAAGACGATCGAGCTGGCCATTGTAACCCCCGGCGTGTTTCCCGCCCGGATCAACCGCGAGCTGTTCGAATGGGTCTTGGAAAATCTGATGAAGAACGCCCTCGACGCCATCGAAGGGCAGACGGGCCGCATCTCTTTCCGGATTGAACGGACCGGCAAGTCAACCACCATCGACGTGAGCGACACGGGGAAAGGCATCGACCCCAAACACCACAAGGATATTTTTCGCCCGGGCTTCAGCACCAAAAAACGAGGATGGGGCCTCGGCCTTTCGCTCTCGAAGCGGATCATCGAGGACTACCACAAAGGGAAGCTCTTCGTGAAGCAAAGCGCAGTCGGTGCCGGCACGACGTTCAGAATTCGTCTCAAGACGTGAGAACGTGCGCAGCGGTCACGCCGCTGATCGTGCCGAGAGGCTCAGACGGAGAGAGGCGACCGACGTATAGCCTTCGTCTCGGAACTTTCGTACATTGAGGTCGTTATTGATAGCGCACGGGCTTGTATATCCATAAGGGAGGAGATTTACGTTGGCAAGACTCACGGCTGTGGAACGGGCAAACGATGTTGATGCCGCACGTCAACTGAAAGAATCCTACGACGCATTGCGGAAAGAAATTGCCAAGGTCATCGTCGGGCAGGACAAGATTGTCGAGCAACTACTGATCTCGCTGCTTGCACGCGGGCACTGCCTGCTTGTTGGCGTGCCGGGGCTTGCTAAGACGCTGCTCATCCGCACGCTGGCGCAGGTGCTCGACCTGTCGTTCAATCGCATCCAGTTCACACCCGACTTGATGCCGAGCGACATTACGGGGACGGAGATCATCGAAGAGAACGCAGCCACCGGCGCCAAGATGTTCAAGTTCATCCACGGTCCCGTGTTTGCCAACATTGTCCTCGCCGACGAAATCAACCGTACACCGCCCAAGACGCAGGCGGCACTGCTGGAAGCGATGCAGGAACACCGCGTGACCGCCGCAGGCAAGACCTACACGCTGCAGGAACCCTTCTTCGTCCTTGCCACACAAAATCCCATCGAGCAGGAAGGAACATATCCCCTGCCCGAAGCGCAGCTCGACCGCTTCATGTTTAATCTCTGGCTCGACTATCCTTCGCAGGAAGAAGAACTCTTGATTGTCAAGACCACGACAAGTCCGATGACGCCCTCGTTGAACCACGTCCTCTCGGGCAAGGAGATTGTGTTCTATCAGGATTTGGTGCGGCGCGTTCCGGTCGCGGACAACGTGATCGAGTTTGCGGTGCGTCTTGCAACGCGCACCCGGCCAAAAGCCGATCACACACCACAGTTCATTAAGGATTGGCTGAGCTGGGGCGCCGGGCCGAGAGCGTCGCAGTATTTGATTCTCGGAGCGAAGACCCGCGCATTGCTCACAGGCAGGCACACCCCCGATATCGACGATGTGCGCGCCATGGCGATTCCCGTGTTACGCCACCGAATCGTCCCCAACTTCAACGCCGAAGCTGATGGCGTTACCGCGCTCGATATTGTGCAGCGATTAGTGAACGAAACGACCTGAGGCCCGACGGCGAATTGCGATGTGCGGGTTCACATCCGCAACCGACAATTTGCATTCGGCGACGCAAGCATGCCCAATCTCACCCTCAGCTTCTCCGTTGGCACCATCGTGGTACTTCTTGCCGCCGCGCTTGCGGGCGCCGTGGCCTGGATCTTCTACCGGTACACCGTCCCGCCTGTTGAGCAGCGGACGAAGTTCCTTCTGGTCACGCTGCGAGCCTCTGCCCTCTTTTTGTTGCTGATGATTTTGTTTGAACCGCTCCTCCAACTGGTCTCGACATCAACACAGAAGCCGGTACTTGCAGTCCTTTTGGACAACTCGAAAAGCATGACAATCAGCGACGGGCAGGGCAGCCGCGCAAAACGGTTACAGGAGTTGCTGACAGCACACAACGTCGCCGCCTTCGCTCCCCATGGCGACGTGCGGTTCTATGCCTTCGGAAGTACGTCCCGCGAGCTTGCCTCCGGCGTCTTCGATTCGCTCACGCTGGACGACGATGCCACAAACATCAGCGGGGCGTTGCGTGCCGTTGCCGACGAACGCGAACGCCTGAACATCGGTGCAATACTCCTGATCAGCGACGGCAACTACAACCTCGGCCAGAATCCGGTGTATGACGCGGAGCGACTCGGTGTTCCAATCTTCACGGTCGGCATCGGCGACTCGACGGAACAGAAAGATGTGCTGATTACCAAAGTCGTGACGAACGAGGTGGTGTACAATGAGACGGAAGTCCCGGTGGACGTCACCATCAAAAGCTCCGGCTTTAAGAGCGAGAAGATTGAAGTCGTGCTGACCGAAGGCGGAAAGGAACTGAACCGCGAGCGGCTGGTGCTGCAGGAAGGAACGCGGGAGTATGCCGTGCGGCTTTCGTATGTGCCCGAAGGAGAAGGGGTAAAGAAGTACGCGGTTCGGATTTCCCACCTGCCCGGTGAACTCACCACCGCCAACAACCAGCGGACGTTTCTTGCCCGTGTGTTGAAGAGTAAGCTGCGCGTTCTGATCCTTGCCGGTGCACCGTCAGCCGATCTTGCCGTCGTGAAGCAGACGATGCGTGAGGACAAGAACCTCCTCGTCCACTCGCTTACGCAGAAATCCTCAACATCGTTTTACGAGCGAGAGAATGTCCTCACGCTTCTCGATTCCGCCGATTGTTTGGTGTTGATTGGTTTTCCCTCCACACTAACGTCCGATGCCACGGTCGGCCTTGTGCAAGCAGCGGTTGGCCGCCGGACGATTCCGCTGATGTTCATCAACGGCAGAGCCGTGGACGAACGGAAACTCGCGATGCTGAGTTCCATTCTTCCGTTTACGTCATCTGCGCCGTCATCGAATGAACAGCTCGTGTTTGCCGATCCGGTGCCGGCGCAGAAGTATCATCCGATTCTCGCCACCAACACCGAGGAGGGCGCCGAGAGCTGGAAGCGGCTTCCACCGGTCTTCAGACTGCAGGCCACGTACCGGGTCAAACCCGAGGCAACTGTTCTCGCCAACACGCGTATCAACACGATTGTGCTGAACGACCCGCTCATCGCCATCCGCAATGTGAACCGACAGAAAACGCTGGCCGTGCTCGGGTACGGCATCTGGCGCTGGCGGTTGATGGCACAGGGTACGCCGCAAACGGAGAAGCTCCTCGCGACATTTCTCTCCAACAGCGTACGCTGGCTGACGACCCGCGATGACGCACGGCCCGTCAAGGTTGCTCCCGCGAAGCCGGCATTTGCGCAGGGCGAGCCGATCGATTTTGTCGGACAGGTGTACGATGCAAGCGCTCATCCTGTGGAACAGGCAACGGTACGCGTCCTGGCTGTCCAGAGTGGAAACGAGTTCGAAGCCGTTCTGCGTCCTATCGGCAACGGGCGGTACGAAGGAACCTTGGAAGGATTGCCGCAGGGCGATTACACGTTCACCGCAACGGCATCGCTGGAGGGACAGCCACTCGGCGAAGACCGGGGAAGGTTTTCCGTCGGTGAGCTGAACCTCGAGTACCAGGACACGCGGATGAATGCTCAGCTTCTCCGGCAGCTTGCGGCGCGCTCGGGCGGAGAATTCTTGCTTCCCGAGGAGCTTGCCCAACTCCCCTCCAGGTTGCGCGAACGTCCTTCGTTTGCGCCACGTGAGATCAAGAGTGTGCGCGAGCGCGAACTGTGGAACTGGCCCTACATGCTTGCCGGCGTCGTGTTGCTGTTTGCGACGGAGTGGTTTCTTCGCAAGAGGAACGGGATGCTGTGACGATTGCATGTGTTGATGCGGTTTTATAGTTTGTGAGGAGTCGACCCTTATGCGCGATCTTGCCCGCCTCATACGATCCTGGCTCAACGGCACCTACCGTGTGTTCCCGTGGGGAACGCTCTTCGTGCTTTTTCTCGTTGCCATCTACGCCATCAATCCGTTTGACATCATTCCCGACTTCATTCCGGGCGTGGGGGTGATCGACGATGCAGCCATGCTGGGGTTCCTCCTCCGCTCCATCCTGAAGGATGTACGAAAGTTCAAGGAGTGGGAGGCGAGCAGAGCGACACACCCCGGCACGGAGGTGCAGGTTTCCAGCCGGTAAACCCTACGGCTTCGTATAAAACCTGATCCGATATTCCTGCATCAACATCTCCCCTTCGTAATCACGAATCCCTTGGGGTACGGTAATCTCGTACGAGAGGCCGGGTCGCAAGTTGACCAGCGAAAAGCACGCGATGTTGGTGGGTGTTTGCCTTGTGTCATTTACGACCGCGGCGCAGTGTGCAAGATGTCCGGAGGGTGTTGTGGTTAACACCGAATCACGCAGTGACATGTAGTCGCTGAACTGCAGGTGCCCGGGCCAGAATGGAGACGACCCGATGGAAATTGTATCGCCGTGACGCGGGCGCGAGTCAACAAGCTGAAACGGAAGCGTGTCTCGCGCAATCTCGAAGCGGACGACGACATCCTCCTTCATCCGGTTGCCGAGAACATCGGTGATCGTGTTGGGGATGACGACTTCAACGGTTCTTCCCGGCTTCCAGATAAACGGACCGACGCATGCTGTTGGACTCTCCGGTGGCACAAGACCACATCCGGTGTAGCTTGGCAGAGCCGCCGTGTCATCGACATAGCGGACATGAATTTTGTTGAACTCCGACCAGTGGACATTGTTGCTGAAGCCGATGACAACATATCTCCCTTTGTCGACATTGCGTTCGTTGGGAGCTGGCCGGACACTGGTAACATGAAGGTAAACGGGCAACCTCCCGTGGTCGACACAAGCCGCAGCACACGACAGGAAGAGCATCGCGAGAAACGTGTTGGTTCTGTTCACCGGGCCTCCGTTGTTGATCCTCCGATCCGTTCGAGACGCCACGACAAACGTACGGTATCATGATTTCAAAGTCAACAGAGACGATGTGCTCCGTGATAACGCTGGTATGCTCGGGTCTTGCAGTGGTATCAGCCCATCTCTCTTTCCCGCCAAGCTTGCCTGTGCTATGCGTTCTTTGTATTTTGCTTCGGCGTCTCGAAGGTTCTTCACTCGGCTATCCTCAGGGGATTTCAGAGGACGATACCGCATTGGCCTCTCTGCTGTGCTTCCCTCCTTGCTCTGCAGTGTGAAGTTCACATCGAAGTCCTCTCATTACATTCTTTCTCAACGCTCAACACATCAGAAGGAGCCGCTATGCTTCGAAGATTCTTACCTTTGGTTTGTGGGGTGATGGGTCTGGCGCTTGTTGGCGTGTCGCATGCTCAAGATATGTCGGCAATGTGGAATGCTGCCAAGCGTTGGAAGCTTGGTCTGGACGTACCGGCCCGTCCTGTGGGTGACCCGGGTGTACCGTTCGCGGTCCTTCTCGACAGCAGCCATTGCCTTCCCCATTAACGGCATACGCATCTCCAATGCTAACGGACGTGGCCGAAAGCGGATCGGACATACCGGATCAGTACATGCTCATGCAAAACCATCCCAATCCGTTTAACCCGATCACACACATTCGGTTCGGGCTGCCGCAGGAGAGTGTTATTCGACTGAAGATCTACAACATCCTCGGTCAGGAAGTAGCGAGCCTTGCCGATGAAATGCGGCCCGCGGGTTACTTCGTTGCCACGTGGGATGGTACGAACAACGCCGGCAGCAAAGTCGGCACGGGCGTGTACTTCTACCGCTTCGAAGCAAAGGGCCTGGTGACCGGCGAGACATTCAGGAGCTTGAAGAAGATGATGATGGTGAAATAAGGACACGCGTCCTTGGCCGCAACCAGCGAAGGGCGAGTCTCACCGGCTCGCCCTTCTTCTTGGCCGGCTGGGCCACCGTTGTTTCTCCTCCTTCCATTGCGTAGATTCTGAACACGTATGGCGGTCTGTTCCAATTCTCGTAAGATGCGTTCTTGATGAAGCTCCTCTCCCTGCCGCGACGCAAACCGGATGTTGCGAGAACACCCAACACACTCGCCCGCCATCTCTATTCGACGTACGAGCAGCATCGTGTTGATCATCTGGGTCCCCACAACTGCACCCACGTAGAGATCCAAGAGGAATTACGTTTGCTCATCGCCCAAAGCAACGGGCTGCTGCACTGTGAAGAGGTGGGGCGTTCGCTGGAAGGAAGGGAGATTTCTCTCGTGACTGCCGGACGAGGGCCGAAACGCATCCTCCTGTGGTCGCAGATGCACGGCGACGAGTACACGGCGACGCTTGCGCTGATGGACATCTTTCACTGTCTTGTGCGAAGCGGTGCTGAAGAGCAGTGGATACAGGAGATGTTGCAGGAAACGTCGCTGTACTTCGTCCCGATGCTGAACCCTGATGGTGCCGAACGACGCCAGCGCCGCACCGCACAGAACATCGACATGAACCGGGACGCACGTACGCTGATGACGCCCGAGGCAAAACTGCTTCGCCAGTTGCAGCGAACACTGAAGCCCGCGTTCGGCTTCAATCTTCACGACCAGGACCTCTCCAGTGTTGGCGACACGAAAGAAGTAACAGCGATTGCCTTC
The DNA here is from genome assembly GCA_964539775.1 of uncultured Chitinophagales bacterium. GTDB lineage: Bacteria > Bacteroidota > Ignavibacteria > UBA10030 > UBA6906 > CAADGV01. The sequence continues at coordinate 7,381 of CAZIKE010000042.1, read as the reverse complement.
CTGGCCCCCTCGCTGGATCGGAAGAAGTCCACACCCATGGTACGCGTGCGCGCCATGCGTGTTGCCGCCCTGATGACGCGCATCCTCAGCCAATTCATTCCCCGCAACATCGCTGCCTACGACGATACCTTCGAGCCGCGGGCATTCGGCGACAACATGCAACTCTGGGGGACGAGCACCGTCCTCATTGAATCCGGCCACTGGCCCGGCGACCGCGAGAAGAAGTTCATTCGCAAGCTGAACTACGTTGCCATTCTCACTGCGCTTCGCTGTATCGGCAACGGATCCTACCAGGATGCCGAACTTGACCTCTACAAAGACCTCCCGCGCAACGGCAATGCAGCCTACGACATCATCATTCGTGATGTACTCCTCGTCCATCCCTCCGGCTGGTCGCATCCCGTCGATATCGGGCTGACGATTCCGACCAACACCAATCCCGATCCCGTCGTCGTCACGATTGCCGACGTTGGTGACTTGAGTACCTATGCGGCGTTAGAGAACATTCAAGGACACAAAAGACACCTTTCGAGTACAGCGTTTTCCTTGGAGCAGGAGCTCCTCCTGTCGGAATTGCTCGATCGTCTGCAGTTGTATCATCGCCCATAAGTTGTTCCGCACGCTTTGCTTTCATCTGCTTGAATGTGGCGGCCTAATATTGTACCTTGCGAGGTAGTTCCTGTTCTTTACGATGAACCCGTCGTCGCCGCATGGCAGAATACCACATAACACAAAAACAACGTGAGTTCCAGAGCGAGGCCCTTCCCCATATGGACTTCCTCTATAACTACGCATTGCGCATGACCTACAACAGTTCGGACGCGGAGGACCTTGTCCAGGAAACGTTCCTGAAGGCGTTCCGCTTCTGGGACTCGTACGAAAAGGGAACGAATATCCGCGCGTGGTTGTTCAGAATCATGAAGAATGCGTACATCAACCGCTACCGGAAGGAGAAAAAGGAACCCGAGACGGTTGAGTATGACGAGGTAGAGAACTTCTACAACAGCGTCCGCGAAACGGCGTCCGAGTCCAGCGACCTTCAGGAGACTCTTTATAATAACCTCCTGGAGGATGATGTGGCAACGGCCATTGCCGAGTTGCCGGAGGATTTCCGTACGGTGGTGATCCTCTGTGACATCGAGGGATTGACGTATGAAGAAGTTGCCGAATTTGTCGATTGCCCTATCGGGACGGTGCGGTCACGGCTGCATCGAGGACGGAAGTTGTTGAGAGCAAAGCTGTTGGACTACGCGCGTAAGCGTGGATACGTCGAAGAAAAGTCGAAAGACTAGTCACCCAGGATCTTGTTACCAGATTGCGTCAGCATACCGTGGATTGCAGGAAGTATCAGGAGCATATAACTGCTGCTATCGATAATGCGTTGCCGCCAGGCGAGCGCGAGAGTCTTGAGGCGCATCTGGCGCAATGCCCGCAATGCAGAACCGAGCTCGAGCTCGAAAAGGTGATGCGCCACTTTGTGCAGACGCGCTGCAAGCGCAAGCAAGCCCCTGCACACGTGCTCCATGCAATCACACAACACATCGAGAATGATTCGCCGCCCGCGGAACACGTACCGTTCTGGCGACGGCTCGTTGCCTCGCTCTACTTTCGGCCGGCGATAGCATTTGCGGCAGCGTGCTTTGCGGTCATCCTGCTTCTCAATACCGATCGTTCGCCTAATATCCCCCGCACAATCGAAGCGTCGCTTCTGCCTGCCAACGACGTGATCAAACAGTCGCTCACGAACTACATGGCGGTCGTCCGCGGTGAGATCAAGCCGCAGCTTGTTTCCGACGAGGTAGAACACGTACGCCAGTTCTTTGCAGGGAAGACCGACTTTCCTGTGCTCTTTCCCAATATTCAGGGCTGCCGACTCATCGGCGGCGTCCTGAACGACTTCTCGGGCAAAACGCTTGCGCATGTGGTCTATGCGCATCACGGTTCGGAGCTTGTCTACATCTATGAAGCATGCTGGCAAACGGTGGAAAGCGGCGAGCCATTGCAGATTGCTCCAGAGGTGCAGCAGGAACTGAGTACTGCGGGCAGGTATGTTCTCTCGCAACCGGACGGCTACACCATCGTCATGTGGAAACAGGATAGTACACTCTGCTCGGCCGTAGCCAAAATGGACAGGGAAACGTTGCTCGCGTGCCTGAACCTCACACCGTAGCTCGCTTGGCCCTGTTTACCTTTCTGCGCCGGTTCTGCTTGTCCATTGATCAGGTCATGTTTCGCGTTGCCAGCAATTACGGGAAAGAGTCAATCCATGTACGCCCGCATTCTCGTCCCTACGGATTTCTCCAAAGCCTCATACGCCGCGTTCACACCGGCGCGGGAGCTTGCGAAGAAGTTTCATTCACGCGTCATGCTCCTTCATGTTGTGGAGGATATTCCTGCCTTTGCCTATGAGCTGGGTCTTTCACAGAAAGAACTGGATGAGCGCATCATTGCGCACACTGCGGATGCGATGCGCAAAGCAGGGAAGCGGTTGAATGTCAAGGGCGCCGAGCTGATCATCCGCACGGGCAACGTACAACAGGAAATCCTTCGTATGGTAAAAGAAAAGAACGTGGACTTGATTGTGATGGGGACGCACGGGCGCACGGGATTTGTACGCGCACTGGTAGGCAGCGTTGCGGAAAAGATCGTTCGCTTCGCACCGTGTCAGGTGCTGACGGTGAAGCAGCGACGCTGAATGCAATCCGATTCTCCGTGTACGAAATGTGTTCTACCAAGGCAAAGAATTCCCCTCTTCATCGCTCCATACCTTCTCGTCGGACAATGCCTGATCGTCGTCGCTTTCTTCTGACATTTGCCCTGAGCCTGCTTCCGCTCCTTTCTCCCGTTGGGCAGGAGGCTCGTGCTTCAGAACACTCCGGGGAGTAGCACCATGCTCAGCGGAAAAGTGGCCGTCATTACGGGTGCATCATCCGGCATTGGCGCTGCGCTCGCAAAGCGTCTTGCAGAAGAAGGGGCTGTTGTCGTCTTAGCTGCACGCCGCATCGAGAAACTGCACATGGTTGCCGAGGAGATCAAGGCCGCCGGAGGGCGAGCCGTTATCCATCCCGCGGATGTTACCGTGAAAGCCGAAGCGGAACATCTCATCCATCAGACGGTTGAAGATCAGAAGCGACTCGACATCCTCGTCAACAACGCGGGGCGCGGGCATTTCGCCAGTGTCGAGGAGACGACCGACGAGATGATTCACAGCATGTTCAAACTGAACGTGTTTGCGCTATGGTACACGGTGCGGCCCGCATTGAAATACATGAAGCACCAAGGCAGCGGCCACATCATCAACATTGCCAGCATGGCGGGAAAGCTCGGCTATCCCTACAACAGCGCGTACGTCGCGGCCAAGCATGCCGTTGTCGGGTTCACGATGGCTCTCCGGCAGGAACTGATGGAAACCGGCATTCACGCAACGGTCGTCTGTCCGGCAGGCGTCAAAACAGACTGGGCCAGTGTCACCGAAGGCGGGCCTATGCTGCCCATGTTCTCCGCATCGGGACCCATCATCAAGACGGTGGCGGCAGAACGTGGTATCGCCCTACCCCCGATTGAAGGCGTGCTGCCTCCCGAAGCGATCGCTGAGAAGATCGTTGCGTGTATCTACCATCCTGTTGCAGAGGTGTACACGCATAGCGGTGCAAAGGAGTTTGTGGAGCTTGCGGCGCGCGATCGTGAAGCCGCCGAGCGGCACCAGATGCCCGTTGCCCTCGGTGAGCGCGTAGTGTATGAGAAGGTGAAGGGAAAGACACCGTAGGTAATCACGCGGACCATCCCTCCTCAGGCCGTTGCCTTCGTCCGTTGCCGGCATTCGAGCCAGCCCGTGGAGACGCTCACCACACGTACGGGATGAGGCGCCACGTCTCTCTCATGTATTCCCTATACTGCGGAAATCGGTCGGACAACAGCCGCTCTTCATACAGCAGCTTTGCAATCATTACAGCACACAGCGCAGCCCACAGGAGCATTCTTGTGAGAGTGAGTGCGTCAACAACAACTGCAAGAGCGATCAGGAGGAGGGAGGTATACATTGGGTGGCGGAGCCAGCGGTATGGCCCGCTGCGGACAAACGACGCGTCTGCACGCGGTTCAGGTCGGATATTGAACCGTCCCGGTCGCATCACCAGAAGTGCCCACAAACCCAACCCACCGCCGATGGCTTGAAGGAGTTGCAGCAGGAAGCTCGAAGGGACGGGCGAACCCGTCATGGCAATGGCCGCTAACAGCACGAACTGTGCGGTGACTAAAGCATACGAATATCGGCGAGAAACGTCGGTACGTATCACGAGATGCGTGCAATTGACACTCAACGGGGGATGAGATATATTCCCTGAGCATCAATCTATCATCTTCGCGCTCATCTGCAACAGCACTCGTCATCATGGGGGGCACGTCATGACTCGACTTCACACGTGCGCGATCGTGCTTGCACTCTTTATCCAGCTTGCGGGGGCACAGCCTTCCTCATCGCTCCGCCCCTGGATGTTCTATCGCGACGGCCGATGGTCGTTCAGCGCACGCGCCGGAGGCAACATCTGGTTCAACGATTTCGATAGACGCCGCCTGGCCGGCGGGGTCGAGTTCTCCTTGCGCTACGCATTTACCCGGGCACTTTCGCTGGGCGTTGTCGGATCCTACGACGTGTTACAAGCGAATCAATTCGACCTTTTCCCCGGCACGCCGCTACAGTTCGACTACATTGAGACAAAGGGGTTTAGTGCCGATGTTGTCGGTTGGGTTCATTTCTCGTCAGGCGGCAGGTTTACGCCATACCTGTACGCCGGCATGGGCGCCTACCAATACAAGCGGAAGGTATCGGCAGGTCTTCCGTACCCGGACGACAGAAGGACGACGAGCCTTCACATTCCCGTCGGGTTCGGCGCGGAATTGATGTTCTCTAAGTCTGTTGGCTTCAACGTTGATTTCGGTGTGCGCCTCATGGATGACAACACGGATTTCTGGCGCGGATCGGGAACGGGGGGGATGTTTGATTTCTATGCCACCGGCAAGACGGGGTTGGTCGTGTATCTCGGCATGAGCGATTCAGACGATGAGGATGGAGACGGGCTGACGAATGCGGAAGAACGCGCGTTGCATCTCGATCCCTTGCGCGCCGATGGCGATAAGGATGGCCTCGGCGACGGCGAAGAGGTGAACATCTTCCGAACCGATCCAAAGAATCCGGATACCGACGGCGATGGTCTGCGCGACGGCGACGAAAGAACCATTTTCAAAACGTCTCCTACCAACAGCGATACCGACGGCGATGGTCTGTTCGATGCCGACGAGATACTTCGGTACAAGACGGATCCTTTGAAGGTTGACACCGATCGTGATGGTGTTCCCGACGGCGATGAGGCGCTCAAGTATCGCACGGATCCGCTCACCGGAGATACGGACCATGATGGGCTGAGCGACGCGGAAGAACTGAATACGTACAAGACCGATCCCCTGAAAGCCGATACCGACGGCGGCACGATTACCGATGCGCAGGAGATTCGCAACAAGACCAATCCTCTCAATGCGGCGGATGACCTTCCGAAACCCCCTCCACCCATAGAGATCGGTAAGGCCGTTGTGCTGGAAGGGATTGTATTCGAGTCAGGAAAGACAACGATCGTACCTTCCTCCGTTGAAGTGCTCCTACGAGCGCTGCACACGCTGCGCGAGAATCCCGGCATCCATGTGGAGATTCGCGGCTTCACGGATACCGATGGCTCGCTTACCCTCAACATGCGGCTCTCGCAGCGGCGAGCGGAAGCCGTGCGCGACTGGCTCATCATGCGGGGCATCGACGCGCAGCGGTTGACCGCCAAAGGATTTGGCCCCGCGTTTCCGATTGCCGACAACTCAACACCTGAAGGGCGAGCAAAGAACAGACGGATCGAGTTTCTCCGAACGAAGTAGCTGATCTCGTTTCTCTTGCACCCAAGGCAGGGGCGGGGCAATGTCTTTGACAATGAACCTTAGTCTCTCTATCTTGTCAACGTACGCTCTCTCCTTTCTCTCTACCACCGAAAAGGATCACCATGACTGAAGCTCTCCTTGTTGCAAAAGGTGAGAAGGAGTTGTTCCTCCTTCCCAGGATGGCCAATCGCCACGGGTTGATTGCGGGCGCGACCGGCACCGGCAAAACGGTGACCCTGCAAGTACTTGCAGAGCGCCTGAGCGCGATCGGCGTACCTGTATTCATGGCCGACGTCAAGGGCGACCTTGCCGGTATCAGTCAGCCGGGCGGCGGCAATCCGAAGGTTGCTGAGCGCATCAAGCAATTGGCTCTGGGCGACTATCCGTTCCAGGAGTGTCCGGTGATGTTCTGGGATGTGTTCGGCGAGCAAGGACATCCTGTGCGCGCAACCGTGTCGGAGATGGGGCCGTTGTTGCTTAGTCGTCTGCTGAACTTGAACGACACACAAGCCGGTGTGCTGAGCATGGTGTTCAAGATCGCCGACGACAACGGCCTGCTGCTGCTGGATGTGAAAGACCTGCGCTCCATGTTGCAATATGTCGGCGACAATGCCGCCGAGTTCAAGACTCGGTACGGCAATGTCTCACCCGCCAGTATCGGTGCAATCCAGCGCGGACTGCTTCAGCTGGAACAACAGGGAGGCGAAAAGTTCTTCGGTGAGCCTGCATTGAACTTAGACGACCTGATGCAGACCGACAGCAAGGGACGCGGCATTGTGAATATCCTTGCTGCAGACAAGCTTCTGCAATCACCGATGATCTACTCCACGTTTCTGTTGTGGCTGCTCTCGGAACTGTTCGAACAACTTCCTGAAGTCGGCGACCTTGAGAAACCAAAGCTTGTGTTCTTTTTCGACGAAGCACACTTGCTGTTTACCGACGCGCCGGCAACCTTGCTTCAGAAAATCGAGCAGGTGGTGCGGCTTGTTCGGTCGAAGGGCGTTGGCGTATACTTCATCAGTCAAAGTCCGCTGGATATTCCCGACATCGTGCTTGGCCAGCTCGGCAACCGGGTGCAGCATGCACTGCGCGCATACACCCCACGCGACCAGAAAGCCGTACGAGCCGCCGCCGAAACCTTCCGCCAAAATCCTACACTGGATGTAGAGCAGGCGATAACGGAACTTGGCGTTGGGGAAGCGCTCGTATCGTTTCTCGACGGAAAAGGGACGCCGGGCGTCGTGGAGCGCGCTTTCATCCTTCCCCCGTACAGTCAGATCGGCCCGATTACACCCGAGCAGCGACGCGCGCTCATTGCCAACTCGCTTGTTGCAGGCTACTACGAGAAGTCGGTCGACCGTGAATCGGCGTACGAAGTGCTCACGAAACGGTTTGCAGAGGAGGCAAAGCGGCCGGCCTCGGCATGGAACAGGCGGACGTGGACGCGCTGCTGCCTGCGCTGCGC
>CAZIKE010000041.1:0-26265 GCA_964539775.1 uncultured Chitinophagales bacterium | reverse complement strand
CTTTGTCGAATCCACGCTCAACCCTCCCCTTCTCTTCCCAAGAGAAGGGGTTGGGCGATGAGTTCGCAGAAAGCACGACGACACTCTTCGCTAAAGAAGATAGCTTTGCGTAACATCAATTATTAACTGATCTCACGCAAACCCCTAATGGACGCGCATAGCCGCTCAGGATTTGGTTTGTTGTTTGACAACAGAGAGTAAGCAAGACGTGCTTTCAATGAAAAATTCCTCTATTCGCGTTGATTCGCGGTTAATCTCCAACAGATTTGTCGGGGCTTCGCCCCGAGCTCTTCAGCTTCGACGCTTTCAGCGTCATTGTTTTAGAAGGTGTATCCCTGAAAGGGATGGCGAAGCCCTCGGATAGTAGCACCATCTTGACGCGAACCCTGTTTCGAAGGAATGGCTTCGCCAAAAGGGTTCAATAGTTCCTTTTTCAGAGAGAGCATCCATGAACATCGCGCTTGTCCTCATCGCATCCGGTCTGGTCCTCATTCTTGGTTACCGACTTTACAGTCGCTTCATCGCACGCACCATCGGGCTTGACGAGCATCGCCCGACGCCTGCCACGACGATCAACGACGGGGTGGACTACGTGCCGACGAAGCCCTTAGTGTTGTTTGGCCACCACTTCGCGGCGATCGCTGCTGCCGGTCCCATTGTCGGGCCGACGCTTGCGTTGTACTTTGGTTTTGTTCCTGCCTGGTTGTGGATTCTGTTCGGCGTGGTGTTCATCGGTGCGGTGCATGACTTCACCGCGCTGTTTGTTGCCGTGCGGGAGGGTGGACGTTCCGTTGCCGAAGTTGCGCGCAAAACACTGGGCAGGATGGGCTTCATCTTCTACATCGTCTTTGCCATTCTGCTCTGCCTGTTGGTGATTGCCGCGTTCCTGCAGCTCACCGCCATCGCTCTCACCTCCACGCTGCCACCCGACGATGTGAACCTCACGGCTGCAGACACGAACCTGCATATGCTCGAAGAGAACGGCGCAGTCAAGGTCCAGATCGGCGGTGTGGCCTCGGCATCGGTCATCGTCATGACACTGCTCGCGCCGCTCATCGGCTGGATGATTTACAAGCGACATGCGAGCTTGTGGATCGTGACGACACTTGCGCTTGCTGTCTCGTTCGGCTCCATCATCCTTGGCTTCTATTTCCCCGTCACACTCCATCCCACGACGTGGATTCTCATCATCACCTTCTACGTTTTCTTTGCGTCGTGGATTCCGGTGTGGATCATTCTGCAGCCGCGCGATTTCGTGAACGCACAGATTCTCTACCTCGGCCTTGCCTCGATGGTGATCGGTGTTCTCGGCGCGGGCTTGCAGGGCAGTGTCATCAACATTCCGTCCTTCAATGTGGCTGAAGCGCTTACCGCGCCCAACCTCGGCGTGTTGTGGCCCTTCCTCTTTATCACCATTGCTTGCGGGGCAGCATCCGGCGCGCATGGACTTGTATGCGGCGGCACGTCGTGCAAGCAACTTTCAAACGAGAAACACGCGCGGCTCATCGGCTATGGAGGGATGTTGTTGGAGGGACTACTTGCCCTCTGTGTCATTCTTCTGATTTCCGGGGGATTGGAATTCGAAAAGTACAAGAGCCTCGTCTATCCTGCACAGGGTGGCAGTAACGCTCCGATCGCGTTCGCCCTCGGGCTTGGCAACATCCTGCATACCAGCATCGGTTTGCCGAAAGTGTTCGGCACCATTTGGGGCATCCTGTTGCTCGAAGGGTTCCTCGTCACGACGATCGATGCGCTTGTGCGTCTTTCGCGATATTTGTTTGAGGAATTATGGACCACGCTGTTTGAAAACCCTCCGGCGTTGCTCAAGAGCCGCGTCTTCAACAGCTTTCTGGTGATTGCAGGATTTATGTCGCTCACCTTCACGAACGCGTATCTGAAGATCTGGCCCATCTTCGGTGCGGCAAACCAGCTGCTTGCCGCGTTGACCCTTATTGCCGTCACGGCATGGCTTGCGCAGAAAGCGAAAACCTACTGGTTCACCGCCATCCCCGCAGCGTTCATGGTTGTCACGACGATCACCTCGCTCGTCATCCTGCTCGGTCGTTACATCCGGCTTGAGAGCTATACGCTGTTTACGACCGACATCATCCTTCTTGCACTCGCGCTCGGCGTTGTGACACTCACCTTCAAATACTTCTACTCCTTGCGCGCTCGCTTGGTCGCAGAAGTCGGACAGTAGCAGCACATGGCCGAGTCTCCACCTCACGCGTCATTGGGAAACATCGGCCTTGCGCTCGGCAGCGGCTCGGCACGCGGCTGGGCGCACATCGGGGTGCTGCGCGAGCTTGAGGTCATGGGCGTCATGCCCGGTGTTGTCTGCGGTACGTCAACGGGCGCGTTGGTGGGCGCCGCTTTCGTCATGGGCAAGCTCGACCTGCTTGAGTCGTGGGTGCGCGGCATGAACACCCGCAACGTTGTTAAGTACTTCGACATCCGTCTCGTTGTCGGCGGAGGATTTGTTGAAGGGAGGTGGTTGATGGACTTCCTCCGCAGTCGGTTCGGTGACGTGATGATCGAGGAATTGCCCCTGCCGTTTGGTGTCGTGGCGACGGACTTGAAGTCCGGACGCGAAGCGTGGCTACGAAGTGGTCCGGTGTGGGATGCCGTGCGAGCTTCGATTGCCTTGCCGGGGTTTCTCACCCCTGTGCGCGCAGGTGATCAGTGGCTGGTGGATGGGGGCTTGGTCAATCCCGTTCCCGTTTCACTGTGTCGTGCGATGGGAGCGGAGAAGATCATAGCGGTCAATCTGAATGGCGATATCGTCGGGAGACATTTCAGCGGCGATGAGAAGAAACCTGCGTCGGGCACCGAAGCACGACTGCTCCACAAGCTGACGATTCGCTTGAAGGAGCGAGTGAAGACGGGCACGCCGGGATTATTCGATGTGCTTGCCGGCGCCATCAATATCATGCAGGATCGCATCACCGTTGGCAGGCTTGCCGACCATCCCCCCGACGTCATGATCACGCCGCGACTCGCGCACATCGGACTGCTGGAGTTCGATCGGGCGGCGGAAGCGATCGAGGAAGGACGGCAAGCTGTGCGTCGTGTTGAAGCGCAGTTGCGGGCTTTGGGGGAACACTAAACAACACTACCCATCACAGACTAACCCAAGGAGGGTCTGCATGAACCCGAGACGCGATGTGCCCGTTCTTCTTTTCACTGTGCAGCTTGTTCTTTCAGGGTGTTGCAGCCCTCCCGACCGCACGCCAACGGTCGGCGTCAGCGTGATCAACATGGTACCGTATGCGATGAGCAGCGAGACGAATCAGGACAGCGAGCCGTTCCTCGCCGTTGATCTCTCGGAGCCTCACCGCATGGTGGGCACGGCCTTTACCCCCAACCCCTTCGGCGCAAGCGGCAACGCGCCGGTCTATGTTACGACCGATGGCGGCGAAACCTGGTCGCTGAACATGATCGTTGACAGTCACGGCTTCGTCGGCACGGGCGACATCACAGTGGCGGGGACGATGGCGCCGCGGAAGCTTCACGGCGGCATCCTGCGCATGCCCGGCACTCTCGTCATGAATATTCTTCGCACCAACGACTTCACGTCGTCAACAACAATGTCGCTCCTACAAGTCCGCGGCCTGGTGGATCAACCCTTCGCACAGGCAGCGACGATCGCCACCATTGACAGGGTCTATGTGGGCAACAACGACTTCAACGCCGGCAACGGAAAGACGGCAACGGTTGACGTCTCGACGGACGGCGGCGCGACGTTTCGTTCCATTCGTTTGGAACCGCGCAGCACCAACGGTCAGCAGAACGGCCCTTCGATTCGCCCGGCGGTGTCGGGGGATGGGACGGTGTATGCTGCCTACTTCGGGTGGCGCGGATTTGTCAACAACATGGCCACGAGCGACATCATCGTGGTGCGGGATGATAACGGGGCGACGGGGTCAGATCCCTTTCGCGACCTCCTCGACCCCTCGGACAACTTGCCGGGACGCAAGGTCGCAACCAACGTCAGGATTCCCTGGTCGAATGCTCCGACGTTAGGGAACGAACGGATCGGCTCGACTCTTTCGCTTGCGGTTCACCCCACGAACAGCAACATTGTGTACGTGTCGTGGGCGGACAGGGTGAGCGGTGAGACGTACACCTTGCATGTCCGCCGTTCGACCGATCGCGGTGTGAGCTGGTCGGGCGACGTACGCACGGTGAAGAACGCCACCTGCGGCTCGCTTGCCGTCGCACCGAACGGAACGGTGGCGTTCCTCTACCAACAATTCGTTGCAGACTGCCAGGGCTTCTGGGCAACGCACCTCGAGCAATCGAGCGACGGCTTTCAGACGAAGGAAGATCTCATTCTTGCCTACACACCCGCAAACACGCCCGATCCGCAGTTTCTTCCGTACATCGGCGACTACAATTACCTGCTCTGTGTTGGCAACGAATTCCGCGGCGTGTTCTCTGCGAACAACGCACCTGTGCTCGACAACTTTCCGTGCGGCGTACGGTATCAGCGCCGCGTGGACTTCGACTCGGGGAAACTCTTGACGACCGGGGGAAGTCAGGTGGCAATCTCCATTGATCCTTTTTATTTTCGTGTACCTGTGAGATAAGGAGATCGTGCCATGAGAACATCGTCGGTTGTTGTTGGTCGCTCGCTCATGTGTGCTTATCTCTCGATCGTCTTGCTGCTTTCGGCGCGCAGCCAGGGGTTCGATCGGGAGCTGATGAAGCAGGCCAGCGTAACGTTCATCGGTACGGTGGTGAGACACTATGCCGTCTCGTTTCCCGATGTCCCTCGGTCGGAGCACACTGCCGTCGTTCGCGTCGATCACGTTCTCGAGAAGCCAACGGCGATTGCTCTCCTGAATGGCGATAGCGTTACTGTCCGTCTCAGAGAACCTGCAATTCCCCCCGAGGGAGCCCAAGCAACGTTCTACGTAAATGGCTGGATCGTCGGTGCAGGAGTTGCTCTCGTGGAAATCGGCCACACAAGGGTCGTTGCGGAGGATGCGGCAACGCGAGAACAAGCGGGGAGGGATTTTCTTGCGGTCAAGCGGGAGATTGTGGCAGAGGAACTTCGTGCACGTCTTGACAGTGCCTCCGTCGTTGCGCTGGCGAAGGTGGTCGGCGTTCGCCCGGCAACGCAAGAGCGGCGCTTCATCACCGAACACGACCCGGAGTGGCAGGAAGCAGTCCTTCTGGTGGAAACAGCGATCAAGGGCGTGACCGCAGGAGAGGAGATCGTCGTCCGTTTTCCGGGTTCGATGGATGTGGCTTTCTATCGTGTCCCAAAGTTGAAAGTCGGAGATGAGCCGCTGGTGGTTGTCGGAAAGGACACGCTCAGCGGACTGCCTCCGGCCATGCTGGAAGGCCGGCCGGTGGAGGCGTTCATCATCCAATCTCCTTCCGATGTTCTCACAAAGGATGATCTTGAACGTGTTCAGCAGGCGGCGAGACGGTAGTGAATTCTGATCGGACGCGACCGCGCGCACACACACACAAAGACCACATGCATACTTCAACATCATCATCGGACATTGTGAATGGAACTTGACGCTCTTGAATGGCTCAATCTTGGGCTGCGGTGGGTTCACATCTTCGCCGGCATCCTGTGGGTCGGGGCGACGTTTTTCTTCACGTGGCTGGATGGTCGCTTCGCAGAGTTGACGGAGGGAGGGAATCGAGAAACGGACAAGAACGTGTATATGGTGCACAGCGGCGGATTCTATGTCGTTGAAAAGCAGAGTGCACCGCGTATCGTGCCCGAGAAGCTGCACTGGTTTCGATGGGAAGCAGCGGTAACGTGGACGAGCGGCATACTCCTTCTGTTCTATCTGTATTATTTTGGGGGACTGATTGCTGATGACGTCGAAACCGAATCCACGGCGATGATGGTCGGCGTGGCAGCCCTCGTCCTTTCGTGGCCTCTCTACGACGCGCTGTGGAAGTCACGGCTCGGAAACGACGAGCGTGTCGGCGCTGCGGTCTCGTTCGTGCTGCTCGTTGCCGCCGCGTACGCCTTGAGCCACTTTATGAGTCCACGGGCAATGTACATCCACGTTGGTTCGATGCTCGGCACACTCATGGCGGCCAACGTGTGGATGATTATCATTCCTGCCCAGCGGAAGATGGTGGCAGCGCTTGCGGCAGGGAAGGAGCCTGACCGGGCACTTGCAGCGCGTGCCAAGGGTCGTTCCAAACACAACACGTTCATGGTGGTGCCCGTCGTGTTCTTGATGATCAGCAATCACTTTCCCACAATCACCTACGGCGCGGACATGAACTGGCTCGTCCTTGCCGTGATGGTGTTGGTGGGATGGACCGCAGCGAAACTCATTCGCCGCGCCTGAGCCGTGAATCCCGAATCAAAAATCCCAAATCCCAAATCCCGTATCCGACAATGCTCACCCACATCAAATCTCCTTCCATCATCAAAGCCGCCGGAAACAAGCCGAAGATCATTGAAGAGTTCATCGGACGTGTGAATTCCACCACCGACGCGCTCAGCATCGCACGCATGAAGAGTCCTTCGGGCTGGGTTGAACCAGGACAGATACCGGAGTTCGACGAGTACACAGTCGTACTCAGCGGCATGCTGCGCGTTGCAACACGACACGGTGTAGTGGACGTCCACGCGGGAGAAGCGGTGATTGCTCACAAAGGAGAGTGGGTACAGTACAGCACGCCGGGGCCGCAAGGCGCAGAATACATTGCGGTCTGCCATCCGGCGTTTTCGCCTGAAACGGTCAACCGTGACGTGTCATGAAGGACTGCAGGCTGTAACCTAACAAATTGCGCGCAAGATTCATCAGCACGGTCCTCGATTGATGTGACGCCAAGAGTTGACAAAGACAAGATAATTTTGTAGGGTTTGCACAGCTTCATAACTGTTCATTTCATTTCTCTAACGCATATCGCACAGAGCTGGACGTATGGTACGGCATCTTCACGGCCTATTCAACAGGTCTGCGGTTGCCCCGGTGAACCATCCTGCTCTATTCCTTCCCATTGCACCTAGCGGCATTTCGAGAAACTCAGACGACGGTCACAAATCGTCCTGCGGAGCAACTCCGTTCGCTCCCAGGTGGGCACAACGCGACTGCCGCGCAGGCAGCTTTGTCCTTCACTCGTCACTGTCAACCGGGAGGTGCATGATATGCGAACCCACTGTAGATCTCTTCTGTTAGCTGCACTGCTTGTGTGCGTGTTGCTGGCAATGGTGCCGGCCAACGCACAGGTGAGTGCAACGTTGTTCGTCCAGCCGTTCCCTCCGCCCTATCCCGGAGAGTGGGAGACGAACCCATCCATCGGCTACCTGACGGTGACCAATTCGTCTCAAGCGCTTCTCCAGGTGATATTCGATGTCAGGATCACTCGTCGCGCAACAGGCACACAGATCGTGCTTGGCTCCAGCAGTATCAAGGCCCTGCCGCCCGGTGCACCCTCCATCTTCAACAACACACAGTTCCTCGATCTGAGCAACGTTACCTACGATGCGTCGGTTCGTTCGCAGATCATCCGCAGCGGGAGGATTCCCGAAGGAGAGTACATAGCCTGCGTGAACATTCGAGATGTGACGGGCACTCTTCTTGCACAAAACGTCTGCTCGCAGGTCTTCACCATTGTCTATCCCGATCCGCCTTACCTCGTCACGCCCGCTGATCGCGACACCATCCAGCAACAGTATCCGATTTTTAGCTGGACACCTGTGACGGTTCCTCCTGCGTACACCGTCCACTACCAGCTCAGAATGGTCGAGGTTCTTCCCAATCAGGTTCCGGCACAAGCACTGGCGGCTAACACACCGCCGCAGTACGAGAACCTCGCGATCACGACGACGAGTCTGGTCTATCCCGTTGCGGCGTTGCCGTTGCAGGAAGGCAAACGCTACGCGTGGCAGATTCAGGTTCTTGATCAGAATGGCTACCCACCCGCATCCAACAACGGGCGCAGCCAGATATTCACGTTCGTCTATCGCAGGCAGCCACCACCGCCTCCCGTGACATCGGAACAATGCGTGCAGATCGCAGCACATTCTCCGGAAGTCAACGGACGATGGACAACGCCCGGTGTGCCCAAGTTCATCGTCAACGTCCAGCCCGCCATCAATTTCTCGCAGCTCCGTCAAGGCAGGTTGCGTGTCTGGCGGATGAACGATTCGAGCGAAGCGACCTCCAGCGTCATGCAGCGTACACCCGTGCTGCTCCACGGTTTCAACGTCTCTCCGACGACGCTTCTCATGACGGACATTGACGCAAGCATGAGCAGGTTGGAGGTTCGACTCGACACCACACAGCCGGGTCAGACGTTCAGACCCGATTCGAATGCCTGGTACCTGTGGAAGTTCGACCTCAAGTACAATCCGCTGTTGGTTCGACGCGACACGGTCGAGTGCACGCGCGATTCGGTGACAAGCGCGCACTTCAAGTTCAAGTACGAACCGCGTCCAGCCCTGGCAGGAGGTGAGTGCCGCGACGTGTGCAGTGTACCCGCACCGACGAATCAAACACCGGCAACATTTGCACTGGCGCAGGGTGATACACTGAAGATTGGACGTTTCAGCATGATCCTGACGGAAGTGTCGGGCAGCGCAGCGAGTTTGACCGGCAGAGGTCAGATCAAGATTCCTCTCTTTCGGGCACTTCTGCAGGTGAAGTTCTCGGGGATACGCGTCAACGCCCTGAAAGAAGTGTTCGAGGGCGAGGTAACGGCTGCACAGGCGCAGGATTCTCCGCTGTCGGAAGCACAGGCCAACGCGTTGGGCACAGCCTTGAATCTGACGCCCGAACAGATCAATGCCATTCACACCTTCAGTACACAAACGGCTCGCCTTGTCAGTTCGCTGATCGGGACAACGCCGCTGACACTTCCCATCGGTCTGGACAACGAGATTGCAGGGCAGCGTTTCGTTGTCGGCATCATCGGCATGGTGTTCAAGCCGACGGCGGCGTACATGAACATGGCCATGTCGTACCCGATTCCCGAATGGGGGCCGGGCATAGCGCTGAGTCTCGGTGCACGCAACATCTGCTTCTCGCCCACGGGCATCGGCGGCGATGGCAACGTGCAGCTCTACCTTCCTTCCGATATCGGATACACATCGGGGGAATCCTGGGGCTTCCGATTCCTTGCTTCTACTTCCGGTGACTCCGGTTGCTACGTCACGCTCGACTGCCGCGGGTTCAAAGACCTTCGACTGAGCGCACAGGTGGAATTCCCGCGTGCGTGGCTTCGTCCCTTCCCGACCGACGATGGCGTGTCGAGGGTGAAGGCGGCATTCACGACCCACATTGCACGCGGTGGTAACTTTCTCGTCGCCGCCAACCTCGGCCGATGCGAGATCGCCGGTGCTCCGGGCTTCGTACTTGAAGTGCAGGAGATGACGTTCGACTTCTCCGACGAACAGAATCCCGTCGGCATTGTCTTCCCGCCAGAGTATGTCGGTGTGCGGGACAATACGTGGAAAGGGTTTTACATCAGACGCGCAAGCGTCTCGCTTCCTCCGCAGTTGCGAACATTCAACGCCACACAGCCGCCGCAGATTGCCGTCCAGAATCTGCTCATCAACAGAGGTGGAGTCACGGGAAGCTTCCGCGCCGAAAACGTCTTCATGTACCCAAACGGCAACTTCGGTGATTGGGGCGGCAGTCTCGATACGCTCGCGGTCGAGATCGTCAGCAGCTCGCTTCGCTCGGGGTGGATGAAGGGAAAGATCAAGATGCCGATTTCCGAGACGCCGATGCTGTATTCGGCAACGCTCTCACGCCCGGGCACGAGCGACACGGCAAGAGTGTTGCGTTACGCGTTCGTCATCACGCCCGGCGATACGTTCGATGCAGCGCTCTGGGCCGCGCGCATCAAACTCTTCCCCACATCCAACATCACCATCAGCAACGACAATCCCCAGCGCCGTTTGCAAGCAGTTGCCATCCTCAACGGTAGTGTGTCGATTGCCGGCACGGTTGGAGGCATCCCGGAGGTGAGAATGCCCGGGATCGGATTCCAGAATATGAAGCTTCAGAGCGTTCAGCCCTATTTCACCAAAGGAACGTTCAGCTTCGCCAGTCCTCAAAAAGGGGTTGCAGGCTTCCCTGTTTCCATCTCGAACATTGATATGGAGAACACCACGCGCCAGGGCAAGCAACTCACCGGCGTGAAGTTCACCGTCAACGTCAATCTCGCACCCGGATCGAATTCCATCAGCGGCGGAACAACCCTGAAGATTTGGGGCGAGTTAGACCTTACCGGACCGGGACAGAAGTTCAAGTTCAATAGCATCGAGTTGGATTCCATCGGTGTGAACGCCGACTTAGGGCCGGTGAGGGTGCAGGGCTTTGTGAAGATGTATCGTGAAGACCCAACCTTCGGCACCGGTTTCCGCGGAGCGGTTCGTGCCGACATTCTCCAGCGCATGATCATCACCTCAACCGTTCAGTTCGGAAAGGTAAGCGGCTTCCGCTACTTCTACGTTGACGCAAAGGGTGTGTTCAGTCCGGGCATTGCCTTTGGTACAACGGGCGTCGGGTTTTACGGACTTGGCGGAGGATTCTGGTATAACATGAGACGCGAGGGACCGCCAACTCCTCCGGTTCCCACCTCGTCTGCAGTTGCGGGGCCGATGCCCGGTGCCACTGCATCGGGGTTCCGATTCGTACCCAGCGAGGGAACCTTCGGTTTCAAAGCGATGGTGATCCTGGGGACGTATCCTTCGTCGGTGGCGTTCAACAGCGACGTTGTGCTTGAAATAGAGCTGCAGCGCAATCCTTCCACCGGTTCACTCTCGATGAACCGAATTACGTTCCAGGGAAACGGCTACATGATGGCGGAGGTGACGGCGCGACAGAACGCGAAGGTGACAATGTTCTGCGACATCACCTACAACTTTCCGCAGAGCACGCTGCACGGCGTGTTCAATGTGACGATCAACGCAACGCCGGTCAGCGGCAACGGACAGACAGTGCTGCATGTCGAGCCAACAACGTGGTACGTCAAGATCGGCGAACCCAACAGCCGGTTCAATCTGCGAATGACGAGCTGGTTGCAGACGCAAGCGTACTTGATGATGGGAAGGAATCTGCCGCCACCGCCGCCTCCGCCTGAACAAGTCCGACGCGTCATCGGAAGCCCATCACCCAATCGCGACAGCCGCATTGCAGCGGGCAGCGGATTCGCGTTTGGTGCGTCCATCTCGTTCAGCACGGGACGCGTTACCTACTCTATTTTTTACGGGGAGGTCAGTGCAGGTGGCGGCTTCGACATTGCGGTCCTTAAGCAAACGCGCTGCACCGGCATCAATGGCTGGCAGGCGCAAGGGCAACTCTACGCGTGGGTGAACGCATCCATCGGGCTGTACGTTGACGTCGGCTTTTGGACGTACAAGCCGTGTGGGCCGTGGTACTGTTGGCTGTGTAAATGGTGCCGCGACCGGTACGTCGGCTACCGCGGCAACTATGAAATCCTCGGTGTGAGTGCCGCGGCGTTGTTGGAAGCCGGTGGCCCGAATCCTCTCTGGATCAAAGGAACAATTGCCGGACGATACAACATCCTGGGTGGACTGGTCAGCGGCTATTGTTCATTTCAGTTCAGCAAAGGAACGGAGTGCCGGATATGAACACGCGCATATTCTTCGTTTTCGCGATGGCAGCGGCTCTGCCCGGCATGAGCATTGGTCAACAGGTTGACACGCTGAACACGTTTCGGCTCGGCGGCGCGCCGCGCGATCCCGGCTTTGCACAGATCAAGGTCATCGCAAGCACGAGTAACGATTCCGTCGTGCTGCGCTGGGCACCTTCAACCCCGCATGGCTGGTATGTTGCCAACCGCACGGGCTACGTGATCGAGCGGCGCGCAGGTACCGGTCCGTTCACTCGGCTGACCCCCGATACGCTGCACCCGTGGCTGCCCGACCAGATGGTTGCAGCCATAGAGGCAAACAGAGACAATCCCTATCTCCCTCTTGCGTTGCAAGCAACGTGGGGAGATTCGGCGCTTATGGATGTGATCCCCACCGGCCGGGACACACTCGGTGAACTTGCCGAACGTGCCACCAACTTCTACAGTCTTGCTCTGTTTGCCGCCGATAACGATCCGCTCGTTGCCGAAGCGTTGGGGCTTCGTTTTGTTGACCGCACCGTCCGACGAGGCGAGCGGTACACGTATCGCATTTCACTTCTCGGGCGCCGTGATTATCGGATCGAATCGGGGGAAGTGACCGTGGACGTGCGTCCCGGCGTCGTTGGTCCGCCTCCGGTCACTCTCACAGCTCGTGGACTTGACAAACGCATCGAGCTGCGATGGGAGGGACAGCGGCAGAACGACTACTCCGGCTACAACGTCTATCGTTCCGACGACAACGGGCGGACCTACCGCAAGCTGAACACGCGGCCCATCGTTCTGGTGACAACCCTGGATGTCAATCAGATCGGCATCGGCACATACACCGATTCGACGGTCATCAACTATCGGATCTATCGGTATCAGGTTCGCGGCATCAACGCTTTTGGAGAGCTTGGTTCACCGGCGGAGGTTGAGGCGATGGCTCGCGATCGCACACCGCCCGTCCCTCCGATGGTGAAGAATCCGGAACAGATCGGTGCAACACGTATTCGCCTGACATGGGAGATGATGGAAATTGATCCCGATCTTGCCGGGTTTATCATCTCGCGCAGCGCGTTCTCGGATAGCAACTTCCGACCCATTACGCCGCGACCTTTGCCGAAGACTGCGCGCAGCTACATTGACGAGGTCGCCACGGACAACGAGCCGTACTATCTCGTCGCTTCACTTGATACTGCCGGCAACGTGGCGCCTTCTCTTCCGTTGTATGGCTTCCTCATTGATACAACACCACCGGCTGTGCCGAGAGGATTGACGGGTACGATCGACACCAACGGCGTCGTTCGCTTGCGGTGGAGGAAGAACACCGAACGCAACATCCTCGGCTATCGCGTGCTCCGTGCGAACGCGCTCGACCACGAGTTCACCCAACTTGCCAATCAGGTCTGGCGCGACACCGTCTTCACCGACACGGTGGAGGTCAACACGTTGACGCGATTCGTTTACTATAGGATCGCCGCTGTGAATAACCGCTACAATCACTCCGAACTGACGCCCCCGCTCGGACTTCGCCGTCCCGACCGTGTGCCGCCGGAAGCGCCTGTCTTCAGCGATGTGCGAGTAACTGATTCTACCGTTACGGTCCGATGGATGCCGAGCACCAGCGAAGATGTGCAGTCGCATCTTCTCTACCGACGAACACAGGGAGAGTCGCGCTGGACGTTGCTGGCAACGCTCTCCCGCGCCGAAGGAAGGTATACCGACAAAGCAGTCAAGCAAAACACCATGTACGAGTATCAGATCGAGGCGGTGGATAGCACGGGTCTGCGCGCTATGGCATTGCTGCCCGTCCAGGCGCGGCCGTACGATACGGGAGTCCGTCCTGCACCGTCGGCGCTGCGCGCGGCGTATGATGCGGTAGGCAAGCGGGTCGAGCTTTCATGGTTTTACATGCCGAGGCGAGAAGAGAAGTTCTATTACGTCGTGTACCGCTCGGTGCCAAACGCACCCCTTGTGCAATACACATCGTTCACCTCTCCTCAGCCTGCGTTCACCGACTCCGACCTTCTCGGTGCAGGCATGTATGCCTACGCCGTCAAAGTGGTTACCGAATCGGGCGCAGAGTCGCCACTGAGCGAGAGAGTCCAGGTAACCGTTAGCAGGTGACAATGCCATGACTCCGCTGAACATCGAGCCGATGACGTGGCGATGGTGGGTATGTGCAATAGCCATGGTTGCCGCTGTCGTGTCGGATGTGCACGCGCAAGTGCCCGGGCTGCCGGGCACGCGTACGGTAGTACTCTCGGGTGAGTTGGGGACGTACGGAGAATGGTATAGCATTCGCGGACAAAGCAAGCGTCGGCCTGCAGCAACGGGCAGGCTGTTCCTTCGCCCGACGCTCACACTGTTCGACGCGCTCTCGTTGAACTTCGACATCCTGCTGTCAACCGAAGGAAGCGGCGCGCGGCAGAACATCAACCAACTCGGACTCCATCCTACCTGGTCGTGGGGAAAGGCACACGTCGGCGACTTCTCTGATTCGTACTCGGACTACACATTCAGCGGCATTCTCGTGCGCGGGGGCGCGGTGAGTATCAATCCGGGGTTGTTCCGACTCTCTGCGCTTGGAGGGTTCACCAAGAGAGCTGTGCCCGGCGGGGCGACCGACGGCGCGTTCGATCGCTACCTCTACGGCGGAAAGCTCGGCATCGGCAGCGATGCAGGAGGGTACGTGGATCTGATGTTTCTCCGGGTGCGCGACAAGATCTCTTCACTGCCCCCGCTACCGTCGGGGCAGACGGTGATTGACACACTCAACCCGGCAGCCAACCCGCTGCGCGGCTATGAGGTAACCCCGCAGGAGAATCTGATTGGCGGCATTCTCAGCAACTTGAGGTTTTTCGACAATCGCATTCAGTGGAAGACCGACGCAACTGTCAGTTTGTTTACGCGCGACATGCGCGTAGCTTCGGATACCACCATCAAACTCCCGAGCTTTGTGAAAGATCTCTACCGGGCAAACATCACCTCGAACGTGGACGTCGCCGTGACTTCGGAACTTCTCGTTGATGTTGATAACGTCTCCATCCGCGGCGGGTACAAATGGATCGGGCCGGGCTACAACTCGCTGGGTGTTGCATCGCTGTTCAATGACCAGCAGGAGTTCCTGCTGGCCCCTTCTTTTCGCGTTGCTGACTGGTCGGTGTCGCTCACCTACACCCGGCAGAACGATAACCTGCTCAATCAGAAGCTCTTCACCCTCGTGCGGAACTTGTACGCAGCCAACATTACCTTTCGCCCTGCAGCGATATGGACATCGAATATTCTTGCTCACTACGTCGTGATGAGCAACGATGCAACCAACGACACAATGCGCATCGCCTTCAGCAACCTGATGCTGGGGACGAATCAGATCTTCACGTTTGCGCCCGGAAGTGTCGTGCAGATGCTAAGCGTGAGTTACATCTTCCAGCACTCCGGAGACGATGTGCCTCTGCGCTCCGGCTCGCGCAGCACCGGGCATTCCACCACCCTCACCGCTGCCATTCCGCTGGGCACGTCGTTTACGCTGTCGCCATCGGTGTCGCTTGTCGTCTACACTCTCGGCGCGCTCGGCAGTCAGACCACGCAGACGTACAGTCTTGCAGTCTCGCACCGCGCTCTCGAGAACAAACTCACCACAACGCTTGCCTCAGCCGCGTCGTTCGTCCGCTCGAGCACCACCTTCCGCAACAGCCTTTCGTCCGCGTATCAGATTGCGCCGATGACGAGCATCGGCGTCAGTGTGGGGATGACAACCTTCCGCGGCGGTACATTTCTTTCGCGGGAGTTCGATGAGGTCATCGCTACGCTGAATGTGACGCAAAGGTTTTGAGGGTGCGAAGAAACACCGAGATGGACGTAGAGCGTCTGTTTCCTTCTCATCTCAACCCGTTGTCCTTGCGTTCCTGAGGTCTTAGTGGTTGATGTTTCTTTTCGGGGGCACTAGTTCTTATGAAGCCAGTAATACCTCGGTTCCTTCCGTTCCGTGAACTTGATAGCGGGTGCAGGGATGTGAAACTTGTCGAGTGTCCTGTAAAGCAATAGCCAATCCTGACTCTCCGGTTGAAAAATTGTCTCAAGACTGATGTCGAACCCGAAGACAAACTCCCGCTTCGTCCATCCGTCATCCACGCCCATCCCTACAGCAAGCTGAAGCCAGTCGGGCCAGTACGGCTCGAGGGATGAAGGCAAAAGGTTGTTCACGTTAACGGCAAGCCAGTAGGTGTGGTCGTCATAATGCTCGACAAGACGAACGGGGAATCGGTAGCCATCGCTTGGCACATAGCTCCACTTGAAGTTAAAATTCCTCAGAAAGGGAATGCGTGTCTGTAAGAAACCATATGCCAGTCCGCCAAAGTTGTACGTGAGGTCCTGGTAGTCGAATCCGTACTTCGGCGTGAAGCCGTCTCCCAGCTCTACGATGACGGCAAACGCTGCCGAGCTTCCGAGCGCCCACCAATCCGCCGTTGAGTTTTCGTATCCACCCCACAGCATAATGTTGCGGAAAAGGTGGAAGTAGAAGTACGACGTGTAGAAATGCCCGAGCTTGTCTATGCCGCTCGAATAGTTGTTCCACCATCCGTCGGTAATGAAGTGAAATTTTCGGCTCGAGTCTCGCCACCAGCTATCATAGCACCAATAGATCGAAAGCCCTAACAATCCCCCAATGGCCGTCGTTGCCACAATCTTGCGGCCGCCAAAGTTGGGATCGCTGCGGAAGCCATCGGTCACATGGAGAGTGTCCTGAGCGTGACCGGCTGTGAAGCAGATGAGGAGAAGAAGAACGACGATCTTTTGCATGATCCCCTAAAAGTCAATGAAGACGGAGAGCAGATTGAGCGTGGTGGTGTTGCGATAAAACTGCCCCCGGTCTTCGAATCCCATTCGCAGCGTGTAGGCGAAGCGCACGCCGCGCGGTTCATCGGGAAACAACCGCGCGCCCGCCTGCATACTGCGCGTCGATCCCCAGCCCACTTCCTGCTTCACCTTGACGTCTACTGCGCCGTACAGCAAGATAAGTTCGTGTACTCTGATACTGCCGAAATGCACCCCCGCCTGCAACAACCATGGCCGATGCTGAACGGGCTGCGTGCCATAGCTGTAGTTTGTGGAAGCGTACACGTAGCCGCCGATCACGGGGATGTCGTACGCTCCTCCAAGAGTGACGTAATCGTTCACATGCTGGATGGATCGCTTGCCATACAGCTCAACGGCGTCATCGGCAAAGTGGCAACTCAGGTGTCCCAACCCGATGCGCAATGCAAGTAGCTCGAATCGAAGATCAATCGGGAAGTCCACCTTGTAATCAACCGTGTACACTTCGAGGTGTCCCGGTGTTTTGACGAGCCGATTGAACACAGTAACGGCCACGCTTGCCTGCATGGTTGCGCCGGAGAGATTCCATTGCACGGCAGGGATGGAACCGCCGATGGCTCCGATCCAATCTCGGTTCTCAGTCACCCGCGAAAGCGAAAGCTGATGCGCGAGACCATCGGCAGTGAACGGCGGAAAGATTTTGTTTGATGGAAAGAAGCGAAGGGTGGAAGCTGTATCTTCTGCGACAGCGTTGTAATAACTGAGCAGAATGCAGAGGAGATAGGAATGACGCAAGCGAGACCCTAATGTGATGCTCGAGTACACAACATCGTAGGCGAACGACGTGAGCAATATAGCAAATGAGGCAGGGAGTTACAACCGCAGTTCGACGAGGCGGACGGGATTGGACTCTGTCATTTCACATACACATACGGCCGAATCCTCTCCAGCTTTTTCTGTCCGATCCCTTTAATCACGAGCAATTCGTCTACCGACTTGAACCCCCCATTCTCTGTGCGATAGACAAGAATGCGCTCAGCGTACGCCGGGCCGATGCCGGGCAGGCTTATCAGTTGTGACTTTGTTGCAGTGTTGAGGTTGATACTTGAGAGTGCAGGCTGCGGTTTACTCTGCTTTACAAGCGACGGTGTGTGCGGGAGAGAAGACTTCGTCGTCGGCTGGGCTGCCTGTGAGAGCACGGCATACATGCTATCGCTGCGGGAGTAATCGAACGTGGGCACGGGCTGCTCACGATCCGCCTGCCACCATTTGATACCTAATCCGATGAGGAACGTTGCTGAAAGGGTAAGAACCGCAACCGCCTCCTTGCGGGTGAATCCCCCCTTCTGTTGAAGGGCGTTCAGCACGTTCATAACAAAAAGGGGAGACAAGCTCCCCCGCGGTTCAGAAGAAATGAGGCGATTCTGGTTACGTGAAGGCTTTCTTCATGCGATCGAAGAAGCTCTTATCGGAGTGAGCGGATTTGTCACCTTCCTTGGGGTTAATGTTCTCACATTCTTCAAGCTGACGCAGGAGAGCACGTTCCTGTGCATTCAGCTTTGTCGGCACCCACACGTTCACACGGACGAGCTGGTCTCCACGACCGTAGCTGTTCAGATGCGGGATGCCCTTCTCGCGCATGCGAAGGATTCTCCCGGACTGTGTTCCCGGTTCGATTTTCAGCTTTGCGCGTCCGGTCAAGGTTGGAACCTCCACCTCGGCACCGAGCGCGGCTTCGGGGAAACTGATCAACAGATCGAGAATAACGTCGTCGTTGTTTCGCGTAAACACCTCATGCGGCTCCACCTCTAACAGCACGATCACATCACCAGGTTGCCCGCCACGAATGCCCGCATTACCTTCGCCGCGCAGCGTAATGTAATTGCCGTCGCTCACCCCTGCGGGGATCGTGACCTTGATGGTGGTTTCCCCCTGCACGCGTCCCTCGCCCTTGCACGCAGGGCATGGGTCTTTGATGATGCGCCCCTCGCCACCGCAGTTGTGGCACGTCGTGATGTTGACGAACTGCCCGAAGACCGAGCGTGACACCTGACGCAGTTCTCCCGTACCGTTGCAGATAGGACAGGTGATGCGCGAGCTGGACGATCGCGCGCCGCTTCCTCTGCAGCTATCGCACACCATCATCTTCTTGATTTTGATCTTCTTCTCAACGCCAGCCGCCACTTCTTCGAGTGTCAGCTTCAGGCGCACCTTCAGGTCGGAGCCGGGCTGTCCCACGTGCGTGCTGCGTTGGCGCTGGCGTGCGCTGCCGGTTGTCCGCCCGAACACCTCATCGAAGACCGAGCCGCCGAAGGCCGTTCCGCCGAAGATGTCGCTGAACGTACTGAAGATATCTTCGACGTTCGTAAACGGCCGGAAATCGGTGCCGCGCATGCCGTCGTGGCCGAACTGATCGTACCGGCGGCGCTTTTCGGGGTCGCTGAGCACCTCATAGGCTTCTGCTGCCTCCTTGAACTTCTCCTCCGCCTCCTTGTTGCCCGGGTTCCTGTCCGGGTGGTACTGGAGGGCAAGCTTCCGGTATGCCTTCTTGATTTCGTCCGGGGAGGCGGTGCGCGGAACGCCGAGAATCTCGTAGAAATCTTTTCGTGCCATTTATGCTTTGACTTCTTCCTGCGATGTTGGTGCAGGCTCTTCGGGCGACGGTGCCGCCGACACGATCACCTTGGCGTGTCGCAGCACTTTGTCGTTCAGTTTGTACCCGCGTTCGACTTCTTCGATGACGGTGTGCGGTGGGACATCGTCCCGGGGAACCTGCAACAGGGCGTCGTGGTATTCGACATCGAATGGTTTGCCCACGCTCTCAAAGGGCGTCAAACCCTGAGCTTCGAGCAGCTTGGAGAGCTTCGAATAGATCAACTCTACGCCTTTGTAGAACGCATCGTAGTCTTTGTTTTCAGCACCGGCTTTCAGCGATCGGATGAAATCATTGAGGATGGGGAGGAGGGCGCTAATCAGCCCCTCGTTCGCGTTGCGCACGAAGTTCGTCATCTCCACTTCCGTGCGACGCTTGAAGTTTTCGAACTCCGCCGCCTTGCGCAGGAACTGGTCCTTGTACGAGTCGGCCAACTTCTGGAGTTCGTCAACTTTCTGCTTGAGCTGATCCAGTTCGGACGGAGTCTCCGGTTGTCCCGGTTCCTCCGCCGGCACTCCATCTGTGGGTTGTTCTGCTCCGTCTTTGGGTGTGTGTTCGTCAGCCATCATGTCTTGTGCGTGTGAGAGAACATTTCAGAGATCGTCTTGGCGACATAGTCGACCAGGGGTATCGTCTTTGCGTATTGCATCCGTCTTGGCCCGATGACGCCGATCGTTCCCTGGACCGTTCCAACGGTGTATGTGCCGGTGATGACACTGTAGTCCTTCAGCTTCTCGTCCTTATTCTCCTCCCCGATCGTGACCTTGACACCTTCGGGCTGGACGTTTTTTTCGAGGACGTGAATGATGATCTCTTCGTTGCTGATAAGCTCGATGATGCTTCTGAAGTTTTTCGGGTCCTCGAACTCCGGATGTTCAACCAGGGCATCCGTTCCTGCAATATGCACACGCTCAGCCTTCCCCGGCACGAAGAGCTTGTCGACCGAGTCGATGAATAATCGAATGAGGCCGCTGCTTTCTTCGCGAACATCCTTTACCCTGTCGGCAAAGGACTCTCGGATCTGATCGAGTGTTAGGCCGGAGAGGCGCTCGTTCAGAAACCGCGTAATTTCCTCCAGGCGTTCACGCGGGATTTCGCTCGCAACCTCCATCATCAGCGTTCTGACCAAACCCATCTTCAGGGATATGATCACCATGAGCCGCGTCGTGCTGATCTGGACAAGCTCAAGTCTGTCGAAGATCCCGCGGCTGAGGTAGGGTGAGGTCACCACGCACAACTGCTGCGAGATCTTGCTCAAGATTCTGGATGTTTGCTTGAACAGCTCTTCCTCTTCTTCAGCGGACTGAAGGTTCTCGCGAATCTGCTTCTGCTGTTCCTCGGACGGGGCTTCCCGTTCCATCAGACAATCGAGATAGAAACGGTAACCAAGGTCCGTCGGCACACGTCCTGCGGATGTGTGGGGATGGTTGAGATAACCAAGATACTCCAAGTCGGACAAGACGTTGCGGATCGTGGCCGCACTCAAGCCCAACTCGTCCTCGTGTCGTTTCGATATGTAACGGGAGCCGACCGGTACTGCGGTTTCGATGAAGTCGTGCACAACGTAGCGTAAAACCGTCCGCTCTCGTTCGTTCAACTCTGTCATCTCTTCCAGCAACTTCCAAAGAATTCATCAAAATAATAACGATTCTCAGGGCGTTTGTCAAGGTAAGCGGGAGGTGATGAGATTGACCGTTGCACAACGCAAAACGCCCGTGTGAAGCACGAGCGTTCATGGGGGATTGGTGTGGTCCTAGCGTCACTTCACTCGTACGACGATCTCTGGCGATATCTTGTATGAGTAATTTGAATTGAACGCGCGAGCTTTGATCGTGTGATAACTGTTCGATGGCAGGCTGGAAGTGTTCCAGACAAACTGCCATGGACGCTCCGTGCTTGTTCCAACCAATTCTCCATCGACATAGAACTCAATAAGTGTAGGAATGATACTGGCGGACCTGACGGAAATGGTGACTGATCCTTCGACCACGGATTGCGGCTGCGGACTCTCGATGGCGAAATCACTTCCAGCAGGGGGATCCTGACTGTTTGTTGAGTGGTCACATCCCACCATTATCACTACCGCGAGGGCGACGATCAAGCCGGCGCTTGCGATGCGTTTCATCGTACATCCTCCTTCATCTGGTTTGGCTACGACGTTGCTCTTGAAAGACGTGCAATTCCTTTGCCAGAAGCTGGTGATGCAGGTTTGGGCGCAGTTGTGAGTGGACATGGACTTTGCGCGGTCATTTTTCACCATCGGAGGAAAAAACTACAGCCGCTAACCCTCCATCGCGGCCTGCGCATGTGCGCCCCCCGGAAGATCACCCGACGCGGCTTGCGGAGTGAGACGATGTTTTGTATCTTAGAACGCCGCAGAAGCTTGGGGCTGTAGCTCAGCTGGGAGAGCGCCTCGTTCGCAACGAGGAGGTCGTCGGTTCGATCCCGATCAGCTCCACACAAAAAGGGGGGATTGGCGGAGGGATGATCGAGCAGTTGATGTTGCTTTCATCGATCCGCACATCTACCAACACTCCTAAGGACGTGTTTTTCAGAGGTCAAGTCCTGCGCAACCGTACGTAACCCAACTCCGCCAGGTCCGGAAGGAAGCAACGGTCAGTTACCGAAAGTGTGACGCAGGGAAGCTTGACCTCATGTGTTTCCACGCCTGCCGTTCTTCCCAACGATACCGGATTGTTTGCATAGCGATTTGTTTTTTCGTACGTTATCAACGGATAATTCATTTGATTGAAGAACTACATGAGAGCGATGGATGGCTGCAAGCTGGTCCGTCGTGTTCAATACGGTTAACGATGGAGGTAAGTTTGTTCACAACGAATGTTTCCTCTTGCCTGCCCACCTTGCAAGAGTGTGCCTGCGTCGTTCCGTTTCCTCGTGCAGACAATCAACAGCATTCCGTAGAGTTCCGGGAACGAGCAGTTACCTATGAAGAAAGAAATCCTGATCAATGCGGGGGAAAACGAGACCCGCATAGCCATTACTGAAGATGGCCGCCTGGCCGAGTTGTTTGTCGAAACGGCAAACAAAGAAAAGATGGTCGGCGATATCTACCTGGGCAAAGTTGCAAAGGTCATGCCCGGGATCAAGGCAGCATTCATCGACTTAGGTTTGCAACAGGACGGGTTCCTTCATTTCTCCGACATCGGGAATCGCTTCGAAGAATACTCCTCCATGATCGGTGACGAAGACGAGGACGAGGAAGAGGAAAAGGCCGTCGTTGCAGAAGCGGTGGAGACAGAAAGGGAAGCGGCTCAGCGAGGCTCGCCCACTTCATTACCCGCCCGCCCTGCTCGCGAAAACGGCCGCCCGGCCCGCAGAGAGGTCAACCTCGTCAAAGGTCAAGACATCATCGTCCAGGTGATCAAGGAGCCGGTGGGGAGGAAAGGTGTCCGCGTGACATCCGAGGTTTCACTCGCAGGCAGGTTTCTGGTTCTGCTGCCCTTCGACGGCAAGATTGGCATCTCCAAGAAAATTTCCAGCTTCAAGGAGAAGCGCAGGCTGCGCAAGATTGCCCAGGGTATCTTGCCCGAGGGCTTTGGAGTGATCATCCGCACCGTTGCCGAGGGCCAGGACGATGAGGCGCTGAAGAAAGACCTTGAGGATCTCATCGCCAAGTGGCGGCAGATTGAAGCACAGGTGAAGACGGAAAAAGCTCCCGCTTTGCTGTACAAAGACCTCGCAACAACTTCCGGCGTGATCCGCGATCTCTTCTCGAACGACGTTTCCCGCGTTGTTATCGACTCGAAGAAGTTGTACAAGGAGATCTGTTCGTACATCAAGTACAACTCTCCCGACATGCTGGAGAAGATCGAGCTGCACAAGGACCGTCGGCCGATCTTCGACACGTACGGACTGGAAAAAGAGATCGAGACGACGCTCAGCCGCAAGGTGTGGCTCAAGAGCGGCGGCTACATCATCATCGAACAGACCGAGGCGATGGTGGTGATTGACGTGAACAGCGGCCGCTATGCGGCCAAAAAGGAACAGGAACTCAACTCCCTGCGCACCGACCTGGAAGCCGCGCGAGAAATTGCCCGCCAGCTCCGCTTGCGCGATATCGGCGGCATTATCGTGTGTGACTTCATCGACCTGGAGGATGAGAAGAATAAGCGCAAGGTGTTCGAGGAGCTGAAGAAAGAATTCCGTAAGGATCGCGCGAAGGTGACCGTGCTGCCGATGACGGAATTCGGTCTGGTGCAGATCACGCGGCAGCGCATTCGGCAGAGCATTCTGCACAGCTTTACCGAAGCGTGCCCCGCATGTGGGGGCACCGGTGTTGTGCAATCACGTACCACCACACTCAACCAGCTTGAGCGGTGGATCAGGCGCTTCAAGGCGGAAGCACGAGAGTTCCGACTTGTGTTGCGCGTGAATCCCTCCATTGCATCCATGCTTCGTGAAGGACGCATCAGCAGGCTCACCAAACTGATGTTCAAGTTCCGCGTCCACCTGAAGCTGGAAACCGATCCGACGATTCCGCCCGGCGACTTCCACTTCATCTCGGTGAAACAGGGTAAGGACATCACCGACCAATACAAGTAGGGGGCTTCTTCCATGAGTCTGAAGCGCACCGCATTCTACACCATCCACAAGGCTCTGGGTGCCAAGATGGTGGAGTTTGCCGGATTCGAGATGCCCGTGCACTATCCCACCGGTATTGTCGAAGAGCATAAGCGCGTGCGCAGCAATGTCGGTGTGTTCGATGTCTCGCACATGGGGGAAGTGGAAGTGCACGGACCGGACGCACTGGCATTTGTCCAGACTGTTACCGTCAACGATGCTTCGAAGCTTACGCCCGGACGCGTCCAGTATTCGGCCATGTGCTACGAGAACGGCGGCATCGTCGATGATCTGCTCGTATATTGTCTCGAAAAAGATCGGTACATGCTGGTGGTCAACGCGGCGAACATCGACAAGGATGTCGCGTGGCTGAAGCAGAACCTCACCGGCAACGTTGTGATCGAGAACCGCAGCGACGAGGTTTCGTTGCTCGCTGTGCAGGGGCCGCATTCCCGCGATACGCTGCAGAAACTCACGATGGTCGATCTTTCCAGCATCGCATACTATCACTTCGTCAAGGGAACGCTTGCTGGCGTGGAGATGATTATCTCGCGCACAGGCTACACCGGAGAGCTGGGGTTCGAGCTGTACTTCCCCTCGGACCTGGAAACGGGAAAGCGCGTGTGGGATGCTGTGATGGAGGCGGGGAAGGAGTTCAACATCACGGCTGTGGGACTCGGCGCCCGCGATACACTTCGGCTTGAGATGGGGTTTTGTCTCTACGGCAACGATATCGATCAGACGACACACACACTGGAGGCAGGCCTCGCCTGGATCACCAAATTCGACAAAGGCAACTTCAAGGGAAAGGAAACGCTGCTGAAGGCGAAGGCAGAAGGCCTGAAGCGCAAACTCGTCGGCTTCACGCTGTCGGGTAAAGCGTTTCCCCGGCACGGCTATGCCATTCATGCCAACGGAACGAAGGTCGGCGACGTTACCTCGGGAACCTTCTCACCCATCCTCGACAAAGGAATCGGGATGGGCTACGTTGCTGCTGAGTATGCGAAGCCGGGGGCAGAAGTGGCAGTCGTCATTCGCGGGCAGGAAGTTCCCGCGACCGTCACAACGCTTCCGTTCATCAAGAAGTAGCAGGAAACGCGTGCTGAAACATAAGGGGGAGTGCAATGCGGGTTGATGTCTTCTTTACCCCTCATCATCTCGATGAGATGGCATTGCGAGAGAAGACGGTTGTGGTGATCGACGTCTTGCGGGCAAGCACCACGATGGCGACGGCACTCTTCAATGGTGCGAAAGAGATCATCCCGGTTGCTACCGTGGAAGCGGCAATGAAGATCGTCGGGAACCTGTCTGGCGATGTGACGCTCTTAGGAGGCGAACGCAACGGGAAAATGATTGAAGGCTTCCATCTCGGCAACTCGCCGGCGGAGTACACGGAGGAACGGGTGAAAGGGAAATCCATCGTCTTCACTTCCACCAATGGCTCGCAGGCATTGGTGAAAGCGCGATATGCAAAACAGCTTCTCGTGTGCGGCTTCGTCAATCTCTCCGCCGTCGCATCTGCCCTTTCCCCGAGGGATGATGACCTGACGATTCTCTGCTCCGGCAGAGACGGTGATTTCTCGATGGAGGATGCCGTGTGTGCAGGCATGTTGGTGCAGAAGTTGATCGATGTGAGGGGGCAGGAGGTGACCTGCGGCGACGCCGGTACGGCTGCTCTCATTCTGTATAAGAGTCAGAAGCGATCGCTGCCGGCGATGCTCTCACGGACCGACCATGGAAAGTACCTCAAGGCGATCGGGTTCGGCGGTGACCTGACAATGTGCGCGGGTCTCGACACGGTACCCGTGGTGCCGGTGCTTGTGGGGAATGTGCTGAAATCGAAAGGGTCCGACAATGTCGCTCTTTCATCATAGCGTCTTCAAACGGAATTGTTCGGAGGAGGAATGATGGCACAAAACCTTCGTGTGCAAAATGCGCTGAACAAGGCGCGCGCCGCCGGCAAAACCAAAGCTGCACCGACGTCCGCTGGACGCAAGACCTCCATTGCCGCCCTGCTGCTCATGACGGTTGCACTGCTGGTGTTCCTCGCGCTCATCTCCTACGATCCCGCCGACGAGACGAATGCCGACCTGCGCTTCTCCGACTTAGTCAAAGTCTTCACTGGCGACCCGGTGGTGCGCGCAAAAGCCGACACGGCACACAACCTGCTCGGCCTTGTCGGCTCGATGATGTCCGAGTTCCTCATCAAATCGACCATCGGGTATAGCGTCCTGTGTCTGCCATTACTCATGCTGCTCTTCGGCTGGACGATCCTCCGCCGTAAGGAGTTCCGTCGCGTTTTTGTCATCACCAACTATACGCTTGTGTATGCCTTGTTGTGTTCCGCTTCCTTCGGCATGCTGCGCCTTCTTTCTCATGGAGATTGGATGGGGATGGAGTGGAGCGGTGTTGTTGGCGATTTTCTCTCGCTCATCCTTGCGCAACTTCTGGGCAAAACAGGCGGCTCCATTCTCCTGCTGGCGGGCCTTGCGATCACCACCGTGCTGGCGATGAATCTTGATCTGCTCGGCCTTGCCGAGCGCATCAAGGATTTCGCGGTGCGGACTCGTGATTGGCTGAGGAGTGTGAAACAGAAGTGGGAGGAGCGCTCCGAAGCGCGACGCTTTGCACGGGCCGCC
>CAZIKE010000040.1:0-26331 GCA_964539775.1 uncultured Chitinophagales bacterium | reverse complement strand
AGCCTGGAGAGAACGGTTCGGAGGGGAAGGGCGCTCTCCGTGTGGTTTGTGCGTTGAGGTTCGGGATGGGGGTGTGTAAACAATCCCTCCGTGTCATCCTTCCGTCCTCCGACGTCCACCGTCCGAGCTTTGACGCCTGCCTTCTGTTCACTGGCTTCGGAGCGCACCGGCACATAAAACGCCTCTCGCTCCTTCACCGCAAACGAAAGTCCGACAAGCTCGGCAAGCATGGCATTCGTGGACGTCGTTTCCGTATCGAGAACGAACTGGCCGGCACGTTCCAGCCGGGATGCTAACTCCTCGAGCGCTCGCTCCGTCGTAATGCAGTGGTACTCGTGTGGATCAGTCTCGATCGTCAGCACACTTGCCGGCGTTGGAGCGTGCTGAGCGGTCTGCTTTGCTGCGCGCTCAATGGAGGTGGAAACGACGTCGGTCAGCTTGTTGAGGAGCGAACGGAACTCGAGCTCGCTGAAATGCTGGAGAAGCGCCGACGTGTTGGGGGTGTTCGCTTTCAGTTCGTGAAAGTTGATGGGCACCGGTACGTCGGTGTGGATCGTGACCAGCTTCTTGGAAAGAAACGCCAGCTCCCGGTTGTTGATGAGTTTCTCACGCAAGCCCTTCTGGGGTATCTCGTCAACATGCTCATACAATCCTTCAAGACTACCGTACTGCTGGATCAGCGGGATTGCGGTCTTTTCCCCTACGCCGGGCACCCCGGGAATGTTGTCCGACTTGTCGCCGATGAGGGCAAGGACGTCAACGACTTTGTCCGGCGCGACGCCGAACTTGTTGCGTACACCGCTCTCGTCAATCACTTCAGGATTCTCGCCCGCTTTGCCGGGCTTGAACATTTTGATGGAAGGAGTGATCAACTGCATGAAGTCCTTGTCTCCCGTAACCATATACGTGACGACCCCTTCCCGTTCCGCCCGCTTGGCCAGCGTGCCGATGATGTCGTCCGCTTCGTAGCCGGGCTGCTCGACCACGGGAACGCTGAACGCGCGCACAATGTCCTTCAATCGATCTAACTGCGCGGCCATATCTTCGGGCATCTTCTCACGCGTCGCCTTGTACTCCTTGAACATCTCATGCCGAAACGTCGGCTCCTTGGTATCAAAGACGACGGCAATGTGATCGGGCTTTTCGTCCTCAAGGATGCGCATAAGCGTGGTGGTGAAACCGTAGATGGCGCTTGTGTTTACTCCCTTGCTGTTGATCAGGGGACGGGCAATGAAGGCAAAGTAGGCGCGGTACGCCAGCGCCATCCCATCCAGCAAAAAAAGTCGCTCTCGCTCAGACATACATGATGGTGAACGTGGAGGTGTATTTGTAACAGACTGATGTCACGCGAGCGAATGTCGTCGGTGCACTGATGGAATGTAGCCGAATTCGGTCAGTCCATCAAGTGAGTTTTCCCAGATGTGCAATCGAGGCGGGCAGGCAACGGTCGCTATGAACCCTGTACGCCCTCACGATCAGCGTCCATATACCTCCAGACCACGAACGCGACGACAAGGGCAAGAGCACTGTTGACCAGGAACATCTCACGAATGCCCGTGTGTGCCGCCACGTATCCGCCGAGAATGGGTCCGAGCATGTTGCCGAGGATGGTCATGCTGCTGGCGATAGCGATGATGCCGCCTTTGCGTTCCGCCGGAGCGTGAAGGTTGGCCAGCGAATAGAGCGCAGGCAGAACGCCTCCCCGTCCGATGCCGAGAATTGCGCGCAGGAGGGCAAGTTGGAGCAGATCTGTAACAAGGTTGTGCCCGATGTAGGCGAATCCGGTCAGACTCATGCCGATGAAAAGCCCTTGCTTGTAGCCCTTCTTATCGTTGCGCTTGCCCCACCACGGTGCGGAGACGGTGGAGAAGAAACCGGTGATGGCGAAGATGCTGCCTGCCAGCGTCGCAATGTACGCGGAGTCCTTGCGGAAACTTTCGACAAAGAGCGCGAAGATCGGTTCGACCATCAACACAGAAACCTGTCCTGCGACAAGGCAGAGAGCCACGAGCCGCAGTTGTTTGTTCGAGTACATGAGTTTGTAATTGTCGAACACGGAAAACGTGTGCGTGCCGGTGAGACCTTCGCGAACCTCCCGCACGCCGTACACCACGGCAATGCCGCCGAGTGTGCACATCACCGCTGTCACGAAAAAAATCTCCCGATAGCCGATGAGGTCCGCAAGCACTCCGCCGACAAACGGGCCGAGCACCACGCCTCCTGCAGAAGCAGACTGCAGGATGCCGAGCGCGTAGCCGACGCGGTTCCTTGGTGTACCGGTGGAAACAAGTGCAAGCGATGCAGCAATAAATCCGCTGATGGCCCCCTGCAGAATGCGGAAGAGAAACACCTGCAACACAGTCTGTGCAAACCCCAGCAACACCTGCGAAAGGGCGAGGCCGAAGATGGCGCGCACCACCATTGGTTTGCGGCCGTAGCGGTCGCCAAGGTTTCCCCAGATGGGTGTGACGATGAACGAGGAGATGAACGGTCCGGCAAACACGAGTCCGCTCCAGCGCACAACCTCCGCTTCATCCACCACGCCAAGCTCGCGGATGAAAAACGGCATGAACGGCACAACGAGGTTCATCCCGATCATGGCAACCAGTTGCGTGCCCCAGAGGACGTACAGGTTCCTACGCCAGAGCTCCATGCTCACCTGGGATGAATATGGATGGAACTACGGCAGAAACCTCAGGAACGCTTCGGAGTGATGCTGCGTTGTGATTCGGCGTGGCGGGAGAGGTCATTTCTTCTTCGATTGCGCGGCTTGCCACTCGCGAAATTGCTTCAACAAACTCGTTCTGAACCGCGCCTCGGAGGAAACTTTCGTCTTCACGTAGAACTCTCTCGCATCTTTCTTCCAGAACACCACCGGCATCCACTGCTCACCAAGGATCCCGTTCGTCTCGACGAGTGTCTCGGAGGAAAGTGGATTGGATGCGTAATACATGTAGGGACTTTCTTGGTCGAACTTAAACAAGCGGACGGTCGAAAGGGTCTCGAACGTGAAAGTGATCTCGCCGCAGAGCACTCCCTTCTCTTCATAGAGACGTTTCTTTACGTTGCGAAATCCCGGATTGTCCCGCTCGAGCTTGTTCCCACTGATGTACGTTTCGATGAGAGTTTGAAAGTCCTCTTTCGTGATGTCGGTGGTATCGTCGCTCTCGGAGAGAATGTTGA
Source organism: uncultured Chitinophagales bacterium (assembly GCA_964539775.1). GTDB lineage: Bacteria > Bacteroidota > Ignavibacteria > UBA10030 > UBA6906 > CAADGV01. Next base: position 23,148 of record CAZIKE010000040.1, on the reverse strand, counting down.
TGAAACGAATCGTCGCTTCGCCGGACTGGCCATTTTTCAGCTTGATATGGTATTCTTTCGATTCGACGGTGAGGCAACCGTTCAATAGTGCGACGCTGGAAAGAGCAAAGAAGAAACCGAGGAGGCGATTCATTCGAGTCATAGTATCGATTGTTCAGTGAGAATATAGCAAAAGGGTGAGGGAGTTGCAAAGAAGGCGCGATGCCTCGAAGCGACCTCCTCATTCGGACGGTTCCTTGCGGTTCACGGGTGATTGGCGTATCTTTTTCGCAGCGAACGACCTCAGCCCCAACTACGCGCGAATCGCTTGAAAATACTTTTCACATCCACCCACCTTGCTTCATTCATTCGAGAAGATCTTGAACTTCTTCGCAGGCACTTTGACGTCGAACATCTCGTCACAACAGGGGCTTCGTCGTTGCTCACAATTGCTGCCGCTGTTCGTCGTGCCGATGTGACGTTTACGTGGTTCGCCTCCGTTTATGCCGCAGTGATCGTTTGCTTTGCCAGACTGCTGGGCAAGAAATCTCTTGTCGTTGTCGGTGGGGTTGATGTGGCGAAGCTTCCGGAAATCGGTTACGGCGTGTGGCTCTCACCCTGGAAAGCGCTGCTTGTTCGGTATGCTTTGCGCCACGCCGATAGAGTCCTCGTGGTGGACGCCTCGTTGCATCACGCAGCAATGCGCCGAGCGAAGTACGATGGGAAGAACATTCATTGCGTGCCGACGGGCTATGATGCCCAGCGGTGGCACCCAGCGGGACAGAAAGAGATGTATGTTCTTACGGTAGCAAAATGCGAAGATATGACGCGCCTGAGAGTGAAGGGCGTTCCGTTCCTGTTCGAAGCAGCGAAGCGACTCACCGACGTTCGGTTTGTGCTCATCGGTCCGTCCCGTCACCTTCTGCAACAGCTCCAGGCTGTCACACCGCCGAACGTCGAGCTTCTCCCGTTCCTCGAACGGGATGCGCTGCTTGCCTTCTACCAGAGGGCGAAGGTGTATTGCCAGCCGTCCTACAGCGAAGGCCTGCCGAACACCTTGTGTGAAGCCATGCTGTGCGAGTGCGTTCCCGTCGGCACACGTGTCGGCGGTATTCCGACGGTGGTCGGTGGCATCGGCTTTCTCGTCCCGTACGGGGATGTACAGGCTCTTGTAGATGCGATCACGCAAGCGCTGACCGCGCCGCCGTCCATCGGACAGATGGCACGAAGGCACATTGCAGAGAACTTCACACTCGCGCGCAGGGAGCAGGAACTGCTGCGAACACTGCGTGAACTGACTGTGTAGCACATCGTATTGGCGTTCTTCCGCTCGTGAGGTGAGACCACACCGGACGTGCGGTTGCACCTCATACACGATTGGCGTATCTTTTTTCTGCAATCATCCTTCGTACGTACGCTATCCGACTGGCTTGAAGATCCTTTTTACCTCCACGAACATTTCCTCCTTCATTTCCGAAGATCTGAAGATTCTCGGCAAGCACTTCACGGTGGACCATGTCATCACGTCGCGGCTCAGCACGCTGTGGAAGATTCCTTTTCGTGTCCTGAAGGCCGACGTGACCTACACGTGGTTCGCGTCCGTTCACGCGTTTATTGTTCTGCTTGCTGCAAAGCTGTTGAGCAAGAAAGCCATCATCGTGATTGGGGGAAGCGACGTGGCGAACTATCCGGAGATTCGCTATGGGATATGGATTTCGCGATGGCGTGCACCGCTCGTGAAGTATGCGCTCCGCCACGCCGACAGAATTCTTTCTGTCGATCCGTACATTACCTCCGAGGCAAAACGGCTTGCAGAGTACGATGGTGGCAATATCGAATATGTACCGACGGGATACGATGCGGAGGCGTGGACGCCGGACGGGCAGAAGGAACCGTTCGTTCTCAATGTCTCGGCATGCGACACAGAACCTCGCATCAAGCAAAAGGGGCTTGATGTGCTGATGCGTGTTGCTTATCTCCTGCCCGATGTTCCATTCATCGTCGTCGGCTTGAGTGGTGATGCGTTGGAACTCCTGCGGCGTGCAGCCCCGGAGAACGTACAGCTTCTCGCCTATCACGATCGGCTCCAGCTTCTGCAGTACTATCGCCGCGCCAAAGTCTATTGCCAGCCCTCGCTGTTCGACGGGTTGCCCAATAGTTTGTGTGAAGCCATGCTGTGTGAGTGCGTTCCCGTTGGAGCAAACGCCGGCGGCATTCCCACGGCAATCCGTGACCCGGAGTTTCTCGTGCCGTACGGGGATGCTGAAGCGCTCGCAGCAGCACTGCGGAAAGCTCTTGCAGCCCCGCAGGAGATCGGCAAAGCCGCCCGTTGCTACATCGCCGAGACGTTCCCTCTTGCGAGACGGGAGGATGCTCTCGTGCGCATCATACGGGACGTCGTGCAATGAAACGGCCTCTCAGGAACCTCATCGCTCTCCTTGCAGGCGACCTCGGCAGCCGCATCATCGGTTTCCTCATCACCGCCTATCTTGCTCGTGTCCTTGATACCGCCGGGTTCGGACTCATCAACATCGGCTTCAGCGTGCTCGGGTACCTGATGCTTCTCGGCACCCCGGGCATTCACCTGATCGAAACGCGCAATGCCGCTGCATCCGAAAGCTCACGTCCCGATCGCGTGCGGGCGATCCTCTCCTTGCGCGCAGTGCTTGCCGCGCTCCTCATTGTGGGGACAGCCATGGCAACGCTTCCGCTCGAATCGTTCACGCGCATGGTCGTTCTTCTCTCCAGCGCGTCGCTCCTGCCGCTTGCGCTTTCGCTCGACTGGTTCTTTCACGGGAAGGAACAATTCGGCGTGCTGAGCAGCGCAAAAGTTCTGAGCGCGCTCTTCTACGGAGTTGTGGTTTTCCTGCTCGTCCACGGACCGGACGATCTCTTGTGGGTTCCGATGGCATTTGCCCTTGGCAATGCGGCCGCTTCAGTGTTCTTCCTGAGCCGCTACCGCATGCAGTTCGGCGCGATACGCCTTGCATGGGAGCCGGCAGTCTGGAAAGGAATACTGCGATCGAACGTGCCGGTGGGTCTTTCGGTGTTTCTTGCCCAAAGCACCGTCAATTTTCCTCCGATCGTGGTGGGATGGCTGGTGTCCACCGCCGATGCGGGACTGTTCAGTGCCGCGTTGAAAGTCGTCTTTGTTCTGTTGATGCTCGACCGCATTCTGCACGCTCTGTTCCTTCCGGTGGCGACACGGTATTTCTCCGCACGCGAGCAGCGCGCCCCGGAATTACTCCACATCGTCATCAAAGGCACGCTTGCCCTCCTCATCCCGCTGACGATGTGTGCGGTGCTGCTTGCACCGACGGCTATCGAGATGATCTTCGGCGCGCGGTACGCGGCGGCGGTCCCGTTGTTGCAAATCCTTCTCGGATATTTCTTCCTGACAGTGCTCAACACCGTATTTGTGTGTACACTTGTAGGGAGCGGTCACGAAGAAGAATACACAGTTGCCGTCACCATCGGTTCGGGTGTGTTGGTTCTTGCCATTGTCGTCGGAACTGTGTTGTTTGGAACCGTGGGAACCGCGGCTGCGATCGTTGCGGGAGAACTACTGATGGTGAGTGTGATGATGAGGTACGTGACGGCGACATTGCAGGTATCGATCGTACGTCCCATGCTGCCGCCGGCGGCTGCTGCGCTTGTCATGATCGGCGGCGTCGCACTCACGCTCTCGCAGCATCTCGTTGTCCAGATCGCAACAGGGCTGGGTCTTTTTCTCGCTGCCGCAATCGTCCTGAGGGTCTTGAAGAAGGAAGAGTTTCGTTTTCTGCGGGAGAGATTCGTGTGAGACTTGCCGTCGGGCTGACATCTCGTTCGGTGTGGTGGGAACATCTTCTCGCCCAGGAAGGCGTTTGCTTCGGGTACGCCGACCTTGACCGGCTGGACGCGGGATGGAGCGTGCTTGTGGTGACGCATCCTCTCAATGAGATCGAACGCCGGCACATTGAAGAGTATCTTTCCGCCGGTGGGGCAGTGCTGGGCTTTGCAGCGTACCTGCAGAAGGTGTGCAACACCACAAGCCGCCGCGAGCGTATCGAGTATCTGACCTCGGACGGCACTGCGCCTTTTGCCGATACGCATCTGCTGGATGTGGGGATGATGGGAGAGGTCCCGCGCGAGGCAAACTGCTTACGCACGCAGCAGCGCACCTTCGCAGCATTTGCAGGAGCACTGGGTGGGGGGTGGGCCGTCCTGTTGCCGTTCGATGCCGCAACGCTGATGATCGACGGTCGTGCCGCGCACAAGAGTTTCTACGCGCAGCGGGACAGGCTTCCCTCCGAACGCGTCTCGCTGGTGAGCAAGGGCGAAGTGCATCGCCTTGTGCATCGCGCGCTCATGTTCCTGCACCATGCCCGCAACCTGCCGTATGTACACCTCTGGTACTTTCCGTACGAACATCGCACGCTCTTCGCATTTCGCATCGACAGCGACAAAGGCTCCCGTCAGGATGTGGACGCACTCTACCATCTGGCCGTGCAGCACGATGTTCCGATGACGTGGTTTCTCGATGTGAAATCGCACGAGGACTGGCTACAGCATTTTGCTTTCCTTGCAGGCCAGGAGTTCGGCATCCATTGCTACGAGCATCGCGTGCTGGAGACATACGAGGGTAGTGTGAAAGACCTTGTCCGCGCACGGCAGAAACTCGACCGCGTCGGCGTCAGCTCTTCGGGCTTTGCCGCGCCGTTCGGCTTCTGGAATCCCGGCCTTGCACGCGCTGTCGACCAGATCGGGTTCGAGTACTCCTCCGAGTTCTCCTACGCGTACGACGCGTTCCCGCTCTATCCTCACGCCGGCAGCGATACGTTTGCCACCTTGCAGATCCCGATCCATCCCATCTGCATCGGCAGCATGCTCCGCGTCGGCTACTCCGAGACGCACATGGCAGACTACTTCCAGCGCCTCATGGACGAGAAGCTGCTTCGCAACGAGGCCTGGTTCTTCTACCACCACCCGACGCATCGCTCATGGGACGTGGTGCGCTTCCTGTTTCATTATGCCAAACGCCAGGGCGCAGTATGCGTGACGCTTGCGGAGTATGCGCGGTGGTGGAAGAATCGCTTGCGGTATATGCCGCAGCTTGTGCTGGACAACAGGGGGCTCCTCTGCGAAGGTACGCTTCCCGATGAGTCGGTCTCACTGCGCATCGTTCAGCCCGACAATCGTGAGGCTCTTGTCGCACCACACCCTTGCATCGAATTCGAAACCGTCGCATGGCAGCCTCCACGACGAAGAGCGCTGCCTCCTGCGGACATCCACCGCATACGCGAGTTCGATCCCCGCAAAGTGGTCGGCGATCTCTTCACGGCACTCTCTCGAAAATTCTCCCCAGGGAACATGGAGTAGCGCATGCGCGTATACGTTGCAAGTTATCAGGCTGTCTCCATTCTGCACGGCGGTCCCAACACGCAGGTGCGCAATACGATTCGCCATCTTGGTGAGCACGGGATCGAGGCACGGCTGTTCGATCCGTGGTCTGCTCTCTCGAAAGCAGACTGTGATCTGTTCCATCTCTTTGCAGCAAACGTCGGCACGTACCATCTCGCGCGCGAAATTCATGCGCTCGGCATCCCGCTTGTCGTTTCTCCCATCACCTACAGTTCACACTCGCATGCATTCGTCCGGGCGGCTCTTGCTGCAACGCGCTTGCTCCAACACGTCGGGCCGGGCATCTGGTCGGATTACGCGTTCACATCGGACATCTGCACGTGGGCGGCGAGAGTTGTGCCGAACTCTCACGCTGAAGGTGAGTTGGTACGGCGCGGACTCGGTATTCCCGCCTCCAAAATTGCGGTGGTTCCTAACGGCGTGGATGAACGCTTTGCACACGGCGATCCGAACATTTTCCGGAAACGGTACGGGATAGAGCGGTTCATTTTGAATGTCGGCCACATCGGGCATCGGCGGAAGAATGTCCTTGCCCTCATCAAAGCGCTCGGCCAGATCGATCATCCGGCGGTGATCATCGGGCGCATCATCGCCGGCGCCTACGGCGACGCATGCGTGCAGGAGGCACGAAAACACAAGCACATTCTATTGATCGATGGATTGAAGAATGATAATGAACTGCTTGCATCTGCCTATGCCGCAGCAGAGGTATTTGTCCTGCCATCGCTCTTCGAAACGCCGGGGATAGCTGCGTTGGAAGCAGGGCTTGCAGGTGCGAAGATCGTCATTACACCGTACGGCGGAACGCAGGAGTACTTCGGCGACATGGCGGAGTATGTTGAGCCCGGCTCGGTCTCATCGATTCGTGACGGAATCGTTCGAGCTTTGCACAGGGAACGCGACGGGCGGCTCCGGGAACACATTCGTCGTGAGTTTCTCTGGCAGAACGTCGCAGCGAAGACTGCCGCCGTGTACCAGGACGTTCTTGCCGCATGATCACACAGACGAGGGAACGCTGTTGCATTGCAACGGATATTCTTGCTAATTATTTGCGTAAACGATTGGCCATTCTCTCACGAGCTGAAACGGAGCTTTCCTCATGGAAACTGCCGGCAGACACGCACAAGACCTTTCGCTGAACACCGATATTGTTCAGAAGCTCCTTGTTGATTTTCTCCGCGACGAGATTCTCAACGCGGGCTTCCACAGAGGTGTGATTGGGCTTTCGGGCGGGGTTGACTCGGCGGTTGCGGCGTACCTTGCCGTGAAAGCGCTCGGGGTGGAGAACGTGATTGGTGTGCTTTTACCGTACAGAACCAGCAGTCCGGCAAGCGTTGCCGACGCCGAGGTGGTCGCACGTGAGCTTGGTATCCGAACGGAGCTGATCGACATCTCCCCGATGGTGGACGCGTATCTTCAGCATGCTGATGGAATCGATCGCGTGCGCGCAGGAAACGTCATGGCTCGCCAGCGCATGATCGTCCTTTACGATATCTCCAGCCGCGAAAAGGCACTGGTTATCGGAACGAGCAACAAGACGGAGATCTTTCTCGGCTACGGAACGCTCCACGGCGACCTTGCCTGTGCCGTGAACCCGCTCGGCGATTTGTACAAGACACAAGTATGGCAGCTTGCGCGTGCACTCCGTGTGCCCGAGCATGTGATCGAAAAGAAGCCGTCCGCGGATTTGTGGGAAGGACAGACCGACGAGGACGAGTTCGGCTTTACGTACGCCGAAGCTGATCATCTCCTCTATTTTATGATTGACGAACGCCGCAGCGTGTCGGAGCTGCAAGCCATGGGGTTCGACGACAAGCTCATCACACGCGTGCGAGCGATGGTGATGCGGAACCAGTTCAAGCGGCGTCCTCCCATCATCGCCAAAGTTTCGAATCGCACGGTGAACGTAGATTTCCGCTATGCGCGTGATTGGGGAATATAGATAGATGGGGAGAGACATCCTTGCACTACGCAAGACCCTTGCTCAGCACCCAGGCAGGCTGTTGAACCAGAAAACCGCAAAGGCGCGAAGACACCAGGATGAAAGGAGAGGACCTGGGCCTCTCCGGTTCAACATTGTGTCTTCGTGCCGTGGTGGTTTATGATCACACACGAACTCGAAAGGAACGTGCTGCGTCCTTGAGTGAGGAAATTCAACCGGGCACACTCTACGTTGTAAGCACGCCCATCGGAAACTTAGACGATATCACGCTGCGCGCCATCAAGATCCTTGGCGGCGTTGATGTGATTGCCGCAGAGGATACGCGCACGACAAAGGTGTTGCTGAATCATCTCTCCATCAGGAAGCCGCTGGTGAGCTACTATTCCTACAACGAAGCGCGCCGCGTACCCGAATTGATCGAGCGACTGAAAGAGGGCAAGTCCGTGGCAGTGGTGACCGACGCGGGAACGCCGGGCATTTCGGACCCGGCATTTCTCCTTGTGCGTGCTGCGGTGGAGCAGAACCTTTCGGTTGTACCGGTTCCCGGCGCCAGCGCACTGCTTGCAGCACTCGTCGTCAGCGGCTTGCCGACAGACAGATTCGTGTTCGAGGGTTTTCTTCCCGTGAAGAAAGGCAGGAAGACAAAACTCGAGGCGCTCAAACACGAAATGCGCACCATCGTTTTGTATGAGTCTCCGTTCCGGATCGAGCGGACGCTGCGTGATCTGTATGAGCACTGGGGAGAACGACGGGTTGTTGTGGCGCGTGAGTTGACGAAGAAGTTTGAGGAGATTCAACGAGGGTTTCTTTCCGAAGTACTTGATCGCGTCCGCAGGGGCACGCCCCGGGGCGAATACGTGATTGTTCTTGAAGGTTTCAAAGCACAACACGAACACGAGTAAACTGCCATGGCTACGATACCGCTGCGGCTTCATGCCACCTCTCATCCTGTGGTATACGAAATCAACATTCGCGTTCTGTTGAACGAGCTTTCCGCAAGGGAGGGGAAGGCGCTGACGCTTGCCCGGATTCCCGACTCGGTGCTGGATGAATGGCGCCACCTCGGTTTCGATGCGGTGTGGTTGATGGGTGTGTGGACGACGGGCAACCTTTCGCGCGAGATTGCCCGCACCCATGAAGGCTTGCGCGAGGAGTATCGCCGCGCCCTCCCCGACGTTACCGACGACGACATTGCCGGGTCGCCGTATTCGGTCGCTTCCTACACGGTGTCGCGATCGCTCGGGGGAACGCTGGCTCTCAAAGCCCTCAGAAAAAGGCTCGCCGAACGCGGCATCGCGTTGTTGCTGGATTTCGTCTCCAATCACACGGCGCGTGACCATCCGTGGGTTTCCACACATCCCGAATACTACGTCGCCGGCAGGGAGGGGCAGGAAGAGGAAATGCCCGACAGGTTCTTCCGTGTGCGAACGAAAAAGGGGCTACGCACTCTTGCCTACGGGCGCGATCCTCACTTCCCCGGATGGACCGACACCGCGCAGCTCAATCCCTACCACTCTGCTGCGCGTAAAGCAATGATCGAAACACTCCTGAAGATCGCCGACATCTGTGACGGCGTCCGCTGCGACATGGCGATGCTGCTGCTGCGCGACACGTTTCTGCGGACCTGGGGAGAGCACGTTGCCGTGCCCAATGGCAATCTGCTGCAGACAGAGTTCTGGGAAGAAGCCATCGAAGCCGTTCATCAAACGCATCCAGACTTTGTGTTCATCGCCGAGGCATACTGGAACATGGAGTGGCCCCTGCAGCAACTCGGCTTCCGATACACGTACGACAAGACTCTGTATGATCGTCTGTTGAAAGAGGGGGCAAACTCGGTGTACGATCATCTCAAGGCGGAATTGATCTATCAGCAGCGATGCGTTCGCTTCGTTGAGAATCACGACGAGCAGCGCATTGCACAGGTCCTTCCGAACGAGTGGTGGCATTATGCAGCCGCAGCCATTGCTGCAACTGTGCCCGGCATGTTCCTGGTACATGAAGGACAGATGGAAGGACGAAAGGTGAAAGTGCCCGTGCAGCTCCTGCGCCGTCCGGCCGAGGAGCTTTCCGTTCCAACGAAAGCCTTCTACACAAAACTCCTTTCGTGCCTGCAAGCAGACGTCATTCGCAACGGCTCGTGGCAGTTGCTGAACAGCCGCCCTGCCTGGTACGGCAATCATTCCCACTACAACATCATTCCCTACCTGTGGCGCAACGGGGAAGCGTGTCGCTTCATTGTTGTGAACTACGCACCGTACAACTCGCAGTGCTACGTCGAACTGCACCTCGATGGACTTAAAGGCCGCACGTTCGAGTTTCGCGATCTGATGAGTCCTGCCGTGTACGTGCGAGACCGGGAAGGACTCGAACACAAGGGGATGTACTTCGACCTGCCGGGGTACGGACTGCACGTGTTTGATGTAACGCCCGTGCAGAAGCTGTAGCTCGAATCTGTTGATTCGACATCAATGACCGACGGTTCATGGTACAGCGGGCGCATCGAGAGATTCGAGGCATGGGTGTCCTCTTTTCACTCCTGCAAATACCTTTCTTATGGATTGGAAATCCGCCGTTGGTCAGCTCTCTGGGAGAGGGAAGTTCTCCAAAAGCGCACATTTTCCGCAGCAAAGGTACCCTCTGCGTGGCACGCATGTTGACCTTCTGAAAGTGTGTTCATCTTTCGGAGGTTGTGATGACTGTTCTCGGATTCTGGATTACCGTCGTTGCATTCATCAGTGCACTCGCAGCGACGGTGAACTATTATCGTAATGCCAATCATCGCCGTTACCTTCTCTATCCCGCCCGCGTGTGGATGAAGGTCAGCGTCACGGGCGTGCTTGCTGCTTCGGCAATTCTCCTTCTGCTCATTCTTCAGCACGATTTTTCCAATGGGTATGTGTACAGCTATAGCGATCGCTCGCTACCGCTCCACTTTCTTCTCTCAACATTCTATGCAGGACAGGAGGGAAGTTTTCTGTTTTGGGCATTCTGCTCGGCCCTCATTGCGTTGGTGCTGCGCGCGTACACATCAACCCGCAAGAACGAAAGTTCGGTAATGGCAGTCTACATGGGGATGTTCTCCTTCCTGCTGTTGCTTCTGTTGGCGAAGTCCCCGTTCAGGTATGTGTGGGAGATGGTTCCCGGCGCGCCCGTCGGCCAGGTCCCCGGGGATGGTCGCGGCCTCAATCCTCTCTTGCAAAACTTCTGGATGGTTGTCCACCCGCCGGTGTTGTTCGTCGGTTTTGCAGCGATGGCGGTGCCCTATAGCTTTGCCGTAGCCGCATTGTGGCGCAAAGAGTTTCAGCACTGGATCACGCAGGCGTTCGCGTGGGTGCTGTTCGCGGTCTGCTCACTCGGGATGGGACTGATGCTCGGTGCGTACTGGGCGTATGGGGTTTTGGGTTGGGGTGGGTATTGGGGATGGGACCCTGTGGAAAATTCTTCGCTGGTTCCGTGGATTACCGCCACTGCACTCATTCATACGATGCTCGTCCAGCGTCGTTCGGAAAAGTTTGTGCGGACGAACTTCGCGCTCGCGATCGTGTCGTTCTTCCTTGTCGTGTACAGCACGTTCCTGACGCGCAGCGGCATTCTCGGCGACGCGTCCGTTCATTCGTTCTCCGACCCCGGTGCAACCGTGTACGGACTGCTCGTTGTGTATCTTGGTCTCATTCTTCTGCTCGGCTTTGGGATGATGTCTCTGCGGCGTCGCGAACTGCGTGCCGCAGCAGGAGAAGTGCAATGGATCAGCCGGGAGACTGCCCTTGGCACCGGGGCGATCGTTCTGCTGCTGAGCGCTGCCGTTGTTCTCTTCGGTACCAGTTTGCCCATCGTCTCCAAATCAACCGTTGAACCTGCTTTCTACGATCGGACGAATCTCCCGATTGCCATTGCGATCGGAGTGTTGATCGGATTCAGCCTGTTTGTGCAATGGGGCGCCGACGAGCTGCGAGGAATGCTGATGCGTTCGCTGCGCTCGCTCGCCGCCTCGCTGGGCCTTACCGTCTTGCTCTGGTTTGCAGGAGTGCAAGATTGGGGTATGGCGTTGTTCGCGTTCTCGTCGGCGTTCGCCTTCTTCGTGAATCTTGAACTCGCGTTGCGCACAGCACGGGGAAACCTGCAACTCCTCGGCGGCAAGTTCGCGCATCTTGGTCTTGCCATCATGTTCTTCGGCATGATCGCAACAGGCAAGTACAGCAGCACGCAGCATCTCTCTCTCCCCTTGAATACACCGCAGAAAGCGCTGGGCTACACGTTCACCTATACGGGCTATCACCCGACAGGAAATGAGAAGTACGCGTTCCATGTTGTTGTGGAGAAGGAGGGAACGAAAGTCGATCTCGCGCCGGTGATGTTCGATGCGGGAGAGCAGGGCGTGATGCGCAATCCCGACATCGCTTCCTTCCTCACCAAAGACATCTACCTTTCGCCCGTTTCGCTCGATCAGGGCAACGGGCAAGCCTCGCGCGAGCATCGCACCTATACGCTGGCCAAGGGCCAGACGGTGTCGATCGGAGAGGTGAAGGCGAAGTTCGTGAGGTTCGACATGAACGCACATGCCAATCAGGCAATGACGGAGGGTGCACAGGGGATGACTATCGGTTCGGTATTGGAATTGTCCGATGGGTCCACCAGCGAGACGATCATTCCTGCGATGTACTATTCTCCCGATGGCAAGCCGAAGTATACACCGTCTCGTTCCAGGCTCATCAACGGTGAAATTCACCTCGTTGCCATGAACGTCGGCACCGGCGGCGATCCCTCAACCGTGACCGTCACGGTTCATCGGGCGAACGGCACGCCGATGCCTGTGGAAGCCCTCGTGGTGGAGGCAAGCATCAAACCGTTTGTGATTCTGCTCTGGGCGGGAACCGTTATCATGACGATCGGTTTTCTCGTGGCAATGGTCAAACGCGCAAAGGAGGCGTGATAGCGATGGACGATCAAACAAAACTCCCGAACAACGTCTCGGGGCCGTATTTCACCACGGACAGATGCGACGGGTGCGCATACTGCGCTTCTGTTGCGCCGGACAATTTTGAATTCGACAAGCCGACGAACACCTACTATGTCGGCAAACAGCCGGAGAATCCGGAAGAGGAGGAACTTGTGTTAGAGGCGATGGAGGATTGCCCGGTCGATGCTATTCGTGTGGAAAGGGCTGAGCCTAACGCTGCGATGATAGAAGATGATGGTAACAGCAGTCGAGGTTGACGCCGAGCAGGACATGGCGCAACGAACATACGATTCGCTCACGACCCCGTACGAGGTGGATAGCGTTCCGTTCCCTGAAACGGGGACGGTGATCGATCAGATGCTTCACCTTGTGCGCTACGCGATACTTGCTCCGTCCACCTACAATACGCAGCCGTGGAAGTTTCGCTTGACGGAGAACGGCATCGCCGTGTTTGCAGACTATGCGCGTCGGCTTCCGGTCCTCGATCCGGATGGCCGCGAGCTGCTGATGAGCATCGGCGCGGCGATCATGAATCTGCGGATCGCCGCGGCCCATTTCGGCTTCGACGTCAGCGTCGAATACAACATGAGCGGTGACAGCGAGATGCCGATTGCCTGTGTGCACCTCGATCGGAGGGCTTCTGCACAACCGAGCAATCGGCACATCGACAAACTGTTTCCGGTGATCACGAAGCGGCATACGAACCGCAAGCCATTTCTGATGGCACGCGTTCCCGAAGCTGTCCTTGGAAGATTGTCGGAAGGTGCCGGGGGGAAGGAAGTTGACCTGGTATTTTCCGCGGATGCGCACAAGAACACCCAGGTTGCTCATCTCGTGGCGGAAGCAGAGAAGTTCCTTCAAGCCCGCCCCGAGTACCGCAAAGAACTAAGCGAATGGATGCGGCCCAACAACACGCAGAAACCCGATGGTATGACGGGCGCGGCGTTCGGCATCGGCGACCTTCCTTCCACACTGGTGCCGTGGGCGATGAAAACTCTCGACCTCGGCGGCGTCCGGGCACGGCACGATGAACGCCTGTGCATGGAGGCGCCGGCGCTCGGCGTCCTGTGTGCCGAGGACTCTGTGCCCGCGTGGCTTGAGGTGGGCGAAGTGCTGCAGCACGTGCTGCTCACCATTATCCGCGAGGGGTTGCAGTACAGCTTCTTCAACATGCCGATTGAGGTGCCGGATGCCCGCACGTCACTACGAAGAATTCTCGGCACTCGCTCGTGGCCACAACTCCTGCTGCGCATCGGGTACTCACTGGAGCAGCCCGCAGCGACACCGCGCAGAGCTGCTGAGGAATGCATCGTTCTCTAACCAACGACGACCGAAAGGGCAGATACGATGAGCAAGAACTCTGACAACGAAAAGAACGGGTATTCCGTCGAAGCCCACCTCATCTACGGTCAGGCACAAGACCCACGGTGGGATTACAGCCATCACTTGCTGCCGCCCATTTCCGCGTCGGCAACGTTTCGTCTGGACTCCGCCCAGCGTGGAGCACAGGGCTTTGCCGAGTTTGCCCATCACAGCGACGACGTGAAGTTCCGGACCAAGGCTCCCATCTACATCTACGATCGCCTTGGCGAACCGAACAAGGATATGTTGGAAGAAAACCTTGCGTACGCAGAAGGCGGAGATATTGCCGTCACCTTTGCCAGCGGCATGGCGGCCATCTCGGCTGTGCTCGGCGTTCTCACCGGAACGGGAAGTGAAGTGATTGCCCACAAGACGTTGTACGGCTGCACGTATTCGCTTCTGACCAACTGGTATCCGCGTTTGAAGATTGCCACGCATTTCATCGATCTGAGCATTGCCGAGAACGTCCGTCGCTTCATCACACCGAATACACGCGTCGTGTACATGGAGTCGCCCGTCAACCCGACGCTGCGGCTCATCGATTTGAAGGCTGTTGCCGACATCGTCCGTGAGGTCAACAAGACACGCTCGGAGGAAGAACGCATCTACACCGTTGTGGACAGTACGTTTGCAACACCGTTCTGCCAGCGGCCCATTTCGCTTGGCATTGATTTCGTCGTACACTCCCTCACGAAGGCCATCGGGGGGTTCGGGACGGATATCGGCGGTGTGGTGATTGGACCGGCATGGAGCTACGACCGGCTGATGCTGTATCGCAAAGATTTTGGCGGCGTGCTTTCGGCGAAGAGTGCATGGCCGGTGTTGGTGCAGGGCTTGCCCTCCCTCGCGCTGCGGATGAGACAGATGCAGGCGACGGCGCAGAAGGTGGCGGAGTATCTCACCACGCGTCCAGAAATCGAGTGCGTCCACTATCCCGGCTTGCCGCAGTTCCCGCAGGCGGAGCTTGCACGGCGACAGATGGTGGATTACGACGGCAACTTCGCGCCGGGTGCCATGCTCTATTTTGTGATGAAGGGAGACAGCCCGCGTGATGCACTGGAGCGTGCCGAGCGGTTCATCAACCATATTGCAAGGAACGCCTACTGCATTACGCTGGCTGTCAGTTTAGGCAACATCCGAACGCTGATCGAACATCCGGGTAGCATGACGCATTCAGCCATTCCGCCGGAAGAACAGATGGCAACAGGGTTACATCCGGGCGGCATCCGTCTCGCGATTGGATTGGAGAAACCGGAGGATATCATCAGAGATTTAACCGCCTCGTTGGAGGCGATGTCCTGATCGTGTTGTGACTATAACGGAACGAGGGTTGGTTATGCACTACAGTTCGGTTTCGCCTATTATCAAATCTAAATATGAACGGAAGTTTGTCACTGCCGAAGAAGCCGTGTCGGTGATCCGGTCAGGCGACCGTGTGTACATTCACCCCGGCTGCGCAGTGCCACAGGTGTTGGTGGATGCGATGGTGGCGCGCTATCAGGAGTTGCACGACGTGGAAGTGTGCCACCTGCTCGGCGTGAGCGAGGCGGCCTATGTGCGGCCCGAGATGGAAGGACACTTCCGCCACAACGCGTTCTTCATCGGCAAGAACGTTCGACGAGCCGTGTGTGAGGGGCGTGCAGACTTCACGCCCATCTTCCTATCGGAAATTCCGGCGCTCATTCAGAGCAAGCACTTCCGGATCGATGTGGCGCTCATTCAAGTCTCACCGCCGGATGAGCATGGCTTCTGTAGCTTTGGTGTCGGTGTGGAATGTACCCGCGCAGCTACCGACGTTGCGAAGATCGTGATCGCACAGGTGAACCCCAACATGCCGCGTTCACTCGGCGATTCGTTTATTCACATCAGCAGGATCGACTACTGTGTCGAGACGGACGTGCCTTTGCGCGAGCTACCGCAGCTTGAGGGCGATGAAACGCCGGAAGAATTGGAGAACTACCGGAAGATCGGCGAGCACGTGGCAAGCCTAATTGACGATGGCGCAACACTGCAGCTTGGCATCGGCCGCATCCCGGATGCCGTCGTGCGGTACCTCGGGGACCGTAAGCATCTCGGCATTCACTCCGAGATGGTCTCCGACGGCATCATCCCACTCATCGAGGCAGGCGTCATTACCAATCAGAAAAAAACACTCCTGCCCGGTAAGGTGGTGACCTCGTTCGTGCTCGGCTCGCATGAACTGTTCGAGTACATCGATAACAATCCGTTCTTCGAGTTTCGCCCGACGCAGTTTACGAACGACCCGTTCACCATTGCGCGCAACCGCAAGATGGTTGCCATCAACAGCGCCATCGAGATTGACTTGACAGGACAGGTGTGCGCCGACTCGATGGGCTACAAGTTCTACAGCGGATTCGGCGGGCAGTTGGATTTTATTCGTGGAGCGGCGCGCAGCGAAGGAGGCAAGCCGGTGATTGCACTTCCTTCGACGGCCAAGAACGGCACCATCTCGCGCATCACGCCGCACTTGCGCGAGGGCGCGGGTGTCACCACCACGCGCGGCGATGTGCATTACGTCGCAACGGAGTACGGCGTTGTGGACCTGCACGGCAAAACTGTTCGCGAACGAATCGAGTTGCTGATCAGTATCGCGCATCCGAAGTTCCGTGCGGAGTTGGAAGAGTTTGCGCAGGAGAAATATTTCACCTGCTGAAGAATCATAGAAGAACCACATCTTCAACCTGGAGCATCTGATGGCAAAAGGAACCGTCAAGTTCAACATCGAAATGTGCAAGGGCTGTGAGTTGTGCATCGAAGCGTGTCCGCAGGAGAGCCTTGCGTTATCACCAAAACTGAACAAGCAGGGTTATCACTACGCTGTGCTGGTGAAAGACAACTGCACCGGCTGTGTCAACTGCGCGCTCGTCTGTCCTGACGCAGTGATTACGGTGTACCGCGAAAAGAAGAAAGCGAAAGTTCCGGTCGCCACCATCTCCAACGTGAAAGAAGACATCACGGTGACGGTCTCATGATGAGAGTTGCCGTCTTCGATCATTCGCTGCTGAAGAAAACCTTCTCGAGGAAAGGAGGTAGCCATGCAACTGACGGACTTTATCAAGATCTTCACGCTGCTCATCGGCTTCCTCGCGTTTGTGTACCTGCTCGCCTGGGTCTTCCAGGGAGGCACTGAGGAAGATGAGCGTGGGCGCAGGGCGTTGCTGCCGAGGATCGGGAGACGGAAGACGCGTAAGTAATTTCTACAGGTTTGTAGTGTGAGGTTCAGGGTCCGTGAATCTCCGAAAACCTGAGCCAATGTTCTGTGTCCTGTCACCGGTTCTGTTATTTCTCATACAACGCTGAATGGCGCGTGCGTGCGCGGTTCGGCGTTGTGTTTTTCATCGTCTCGTCGCTACGAGTCTACGGCTGAACCTCGTGCGAGATCGCATCAAGTAGGAACAACATCAAAGGAAGCAACGCGTGTCAGAAATCCGACTTATGAAAGGCAACGAAGCGCTGGCAGAGGCGGCGATCCGCGCCGGCTGCCAGGCGTACTTCGGCTATCCCATTACGCCGCAATCAGAAATCCTCGAATACCTTACGGACCAGGGCCGGAAACGCGGTATGATTGTGCTGCAGGCCGAAAGCGAAGTCGCGTCCATCAACATGGTGTACGGCGCAGCGGGCGCAGGCGCACGGGTGATGACCTCGTCATCAAGCCCCGGCATCAGTCTGATGCAGGAGGGGTTGTCCTACATCGCCTGCGCCGAGCTGCCGTGTTTGGTGGTGAACGTGAACCGCGGCGGTCCGGGCCTCGGCACGATTCAGCCTTCGCAGGGCGATTACTTTCAGGCCACCAAGGGCGGCGGTCACGGCGACTACCGGCTAATTGTGCTCGCGCCGGCGAGCGTGCAGGAGATGGCGGACTTCGTGTTCGAGGGCTTCGACCTTGCAGACAAGTACCGCAATCCGGTCATGATCCTCGCCGACGGCGCGCTGGGACAGATGATGGAGAGGGTGGAGTTTCGTGAGTATGATCCCAAAGAACATATCCCACCCAAACCATGGGCAACAACAGGGAAGACCAAAGACCGTGAGCGGAACATTCTTACCTCACTTCACATTCAAGCGGAGAAGATGGAGGAAATCAACCTGAAGCTGCAGGCGAAATACCGCACCATCTGTGAGCGTGAAGTGAAATACGAGCTTGTCGAGACCGACGACGCGGAGTACCTGATTGTTGCCTACGGACTTGTGGCGCGCATTGCGCACCGTGCGGTGGAGATGGCACGTGAGCAAGGGTTACGTGTTGGGTTGCTGAGACCAAAGACACTGTACCCGTATCCCTACAAGAAGCTCCGCGTGCTTGCAGATCAGGTACACGGTGTGCTCACGGTAGAAATGAACTCGGGACAGATGGTCGAAGATGTGCGGCTCGGCGTCGAAGGGCGTTGCCCCGTCGAGTTCTATGGGCGCATGGGCGGCATCATTCCTTCGCCGGAAGAGATCGTGAGGGCGCTGGAGAAGTTGGTGCACAAGGATGTGCATGAAACAGCGGAGGCGTATTGATGTTCGATAGGAAGTGTATCGTATAGCCCCGACCTTGCGAGCATAACCCCCGTCCGGGGAGCGAAACCACAACACGCGAACAATGAGGTGACATTTCATGGCAACAGAACTTCTCGACCAACAACTCGACGAGATCAACCTTGATGGCATGGAGTGCGTGTATGCCAAGCCCGACACGCTTACGGATATGCGCATGCACTACTGTCCCGGCTGCGGACACGGCGTGGTGCATAGAGTATTGATGGAGGTGATTGACGAGTTAGGCATTCAGGACCAAACCATCGGCGTGGCGCCCGTCGGCTGTTCGGTGTTTGCCTATCACTACATGAACATCGACATGCAGGAGGCTGCGCACGGTCGTGCCTCGGCGGTGGCAACGGGCATCAAGCGGATTCTTCCCGACAAGTACGTCTTCTCGTATCAAGGCGACGGCGACCTCGCGGCCATTGGTACGGCGGAAACAATCCACACGGTCAACCGCGGCGAAAACATTCTCATCGTCTTCATCAACAACGCCATCTATGGCATGACGGGCGGCCAAATGGCGCCGACGACATTGCTCGGCATGGAAACGACAACCTCGCCCGGCGGTCGTACGGTGGAGACGGCCGGCTTCCCGATGAAGATCACGGATCTGGTTGCAACACTTCCCGGCGCGTACTACGTAAGCCGCAACTCCGTGCACACGCCCAACGCCGTCCGTTATTTGAAGAAGGCAATCACGAAAGCATTCCAGTACCAGAAGCTCAAGAAGGGAACGTGCTTCATCGAAGTCGTTTCCAATTGTCCCAGTGGCTGGAAGATGACCCCGCTCGAAGCCAACAAGTGGTTGGAGGAGAATATGTTTCCGGTCTATCCGCCGGGGGAAATCAAGGTGCCGAAAGGAAGTTAGACCTCGAGCTATCACATAAAAGCATGGAGAACTACGCGTGACACACGAACTCCTCATTGCAGGTTTTGGCGGGCAGGGCGTCCTCTCGATGGGCATGACGCTTGCCTACGCCGCCATGGTCGAAAACAAGGAAGTCAGTTGGATGCCGTCCTACGGTCCGGAGATGCGGGGTGGAACGGCAAACTGTATCGTGATTGTTTCGGACAAACGCATCAGCTCGCCCATCATCACAACCTTCGATACCGTCATTGCACTCAACCAACCGTCCTTAGACAAATTCGAGAAGACGGTCAAGCCCGGCGGCATGCTGATCTATGACTCCACCAACATCATCAATCCGCCCACGCGCACCGATATTGAGATCGTTCCTATTCCGGCGAGTGAAGAAGCATCGAACATGAAGAACATGAAGATTATGAACATGATCGTGCTCGGAGCATTCCTTGCACGACGAGATATCGTAAAGGTCGAGTCGGTGATGCAGGCGTTGCGAAAGGTTTTACCCGAACGCTATCACCACCTGCTGCCGCTGAACGAGCAAGCGCTGCGGCGGGGACAGGAGTTGGTGGCGACGGCTGTTACCCTGAACCTTGAACCCTGAACCTAACAATGGTGCTCTCATGTCTACCCCGTGTGTTCATTCCTGCAAAGGCCTGTGCAATGCGCTGGAGGTTGCCGAACTGCGCGAGTCCGAAGCGATCAAGGAGTACAAGCGCTAT
This sequence comes from uncultured Chitinophagales bacterium, assembly GCA_964539775.1. Classification (GTDB taxonomy): domain Bacteria; phylum Bacteroidota; class Ignavibacteria; order UBA10030; family UBA6906; genus CAADGV01. The sequence continues at coordinate 3,367 of CAZIKE010000040.1, read as the reverse complement.
GCGGAGAACTGCGACTATCCCGATGTGCGCGTGCTGTTGGAGGATCTGATCAAGGACCGTGAGCATTCGGTGCGGCTGCTGCGCGAGAAACGTGCGATGCTGCAAGCCAAGTTTGAAACACTCGACCAGATTACGGACAGCTTTGCGTAGCGGGATGTGTTCCACCATCCCTGAGAATGCACCTGCGGGTGACACAAAGGAGAATGCCATGAGCCACCTTCGTACAGAAGCAATCAACTGGAACGAGATTACACTCGAAGAGGTCTTCGAGCTTGCCATTGCCGACGAGGAGTTTGCACGTGATTACTACAAGCACGCGGCGGAACTGGCGGGCAATCCCCACACACGGGACTTGCTGCTCAAGCTCTCCGCGATGGAGCAGGGTCACGCCGATTCGCTCCGCAAGGAGCTGGATGAGCTGCGCATCGAGCGACAGGAAGAGGCGGGCATGGCCGATTAGATGATGATGTGACCTTCGGAGCAATCGAAGAATCCAGAACCCTGACGTCGGTGAGCAGGCACTGTTCGGGCAGACCGCCGAATGCTGCTGTTCCCCTACAATATCCGAAACAGGAGGTTCTATGAAACTGGACATGGTGCAGATCTTTAAGCTTGCGCTGATCACTGTTGTTGGCTGGGCTGCGACCATAGCGGTGGGACTGATCGTCTATGGCGGTAACGTGTTTCGTCCCTCGTCTGTTGCGTTTGCGTTTCTGTCTTACGGCCTGAGTGGAGCGTTTATTTTTGCCTTCTACCACGTTCGCAACGTCTCCGAAACCATCGCGGCGGCAGTGCTTGTCAGCGCCGCGCAGTTCATCATCCACATGATTTGGCTTCCGTGGCTGAATGCGCTGGTATGGTCGTACGGGGTGAATATGCCGGTGGTGGCGCTTGCCTTCATGTTCGAACGGAAGCTCGCCCATTTCAAGCAGGCCAAATTCACCGTTGTAGCGTTGGTGTACAGTGTCATGTTCGTCCTGCTGACGCTGTTGGTGACGGTGCTGAGCGGTGTGGAGGTCATGCCTGCATCGCTTTTCCGCGACAATTGGGTGGATGGTCTGCTCATCGGGTTGGGGTTGGGGCTTGGTGTCGAGGGCGCCGAGTCGTTCATCCATTCGTGGGAGGAGCATCGCAATACCCCGCAAGCGGAGAAAGCATCGTAACCCAACCATTGTGATGAGAAAAGGACCATGAGTACATACACCATCGCGTGGCTTCCCGGCGACGGCATAGGCAACGATGTGATGGAAGCTGCGAGAATCGTCCTGGACGCAGCGAAGGTTGATGCCACATACATCCGCGGCGACATCGGCTGGGAGTTGTGGTGCAAAGAAGGCGACGCGTTTCCGCAGCGCACGATTGAGCTCCTGAAGAATGTGGATGCTGCACTCTTCGGCGCAATCACCTCGAAGCCGGTGAAGGCAGCAGAAGCGGAGCTTGTTCCCGCGCTCAAAGGCAAAGGGCTGGTGTATCGTTCGCCGATTGTGCGCATGCGGCAGTTGTTCGATCTGTATACATGTCTGCGTCCTTGCAAAGCCTTCGCGGGAAATCCGCTCAACTACAAGGAAGGAATCGACCTTGTCGTCTTCCGCGAGAATACGGAAGACCTGTACGCCGGCGTCGAGTTCAATCCCGTGCCGCGGGAACTCAGCGCTGTGTTGTCAAACATCTCCAAACCGTTTGCGCCGTTCGCCCATCTTACCCCGGACCAGTATGCAATCTCCTGCAAGGTGAACACAAAACGAGGTTCGGAACGGATCGTGCGAGCGGCATTTGATTTTGCACGCAAGAACAGGCGCAACAAGGTCACCATCGTGCACAAGGCGAACGTCGTGCGGGCGACCGATGGCCTGTTTCTGGAGGAAGCGAAGAGGGTGGCGGCTCAGTACCCCGACATTGCAATGGACGACGCGAACGTGGATGCCATCTGCATGTGGTTGTTGAAGAATCCGTTCAACTACGATGTGCTTGTCGCCCCCAATCTCTACGGAGATATTATTTCAGATCTCTGCGCGCAGATGGTTGGAGGCTTGGGCTTCGGGTGTTCGGGAAACATCGGTGAGAAGCTTGCCGTGTTCGAGCCGACGCATGGTTCCGCACCGAAGTATGCCGGACAGTACAAAGTGAATCCCATCGCGACGATCCTTGCGGCCAAGATGATGGTGGAGTGGTTGGGCGAGAGCGAGAAAGCGCGCCGCATCGAGGAGGCTGTCGCTGCCGTCATCAAAGAAGGGAAAGTTCGCACCTACGACATGGGCGGCACAAGCTCGACGATTGAGATGGCGAACGCGATCGCCCAGCATCTCGCAGACTAACACAGCGTTGCGCTGCACAGGGACTCGGAAGGGTATGTACGGTATGAATGATATCATCATCCACGAAGTGGGTATGCGGGATGGCCTGCAGATGGAAAAGCACGTCGTCCCGCTCGACAAGAAACTCGAGTGGATCACTCGTCTGAGCGCGTCGGGCGTTGACGTCATCCAGGTTGGTTCCTTCGTCCGCGCCGACAAGGTTCCGCAAATGGCGGATACGGATCAACTCTTCACACATCTTGCAGATGGGGTTCATCTCCCACGACTCAGCGCGCTGGTGCTGAACGAGAAGGGCTTGGAGCGTGCGCTCGCATGCGGCGTCCAGATGATCTGCATGGGGGTCTCAGCAAGCGAGACACACAGCAGGAAGAACACGGGCATGTCTGTTGCCGAGGCAACCGATCGGATCATTGCGATGGCGAAGCTGGCGTCAGAGGCCGGCAGAATGGTTCAAGTCTCCGTGCAGTCTGCTTTCGGCTGCGGGTTCGAGGGACCCGTGCCGCAGGAGAACGTGATGCGTATTGTGGAGCGCTATCTCGAAGCGGGGCTTCGCAACATCAGTCTTGCAGACACAGCAGGCTACGCCACGCCCGATCAAGTCGAGAAGATATTCAGTGCCATTTTGGAGTTCGATGACGGCATTGAGTGCGCGTGCCACTTTCACAACACGTACGGCCTGGCGCTCGCTAACTGCTACGCGGCAATGAAGGTCGGTGTGAAGTCGTTCGAGTCATCGGTTGCCGGACTCGGTGGCTGTCCGTTCACGAAGATTGCGGGGGGGAACACGTGCACGGAGGACTTCGTCCACATGCTGCACCGCATGGGGTTGCGGCACGACATCAGGCTCGATATTCTCCTGCAGATTGCACAAGATATGGCGCTGTACTTCGGGCGTGAGATGGAAGGCAGGGTGCATAGGGTGGGACCTATTGGCCATCGGGTGCAGACGGCATAGCTTGTCCAGAAATTCTCGCCCGCATGGGGGTGTTTGCACGGTAGATCGTTCCATAAGAGGGGGCGGTGCGATCGAACAACCAAAGGAGGCTTGCCGC
>CAZIKE010000039.1:0-26533 GCA_964539775.1 uncultured Chitinophagales bacterium | reverse complement strand
AACGACTCATTCCCTATTAGCCCAATGGGTGCAAACCAACGGGCCGTATGGAGGCAGTATCTTGTCACTTGCCGTCTCGGGCACGAATCTCTTTGCGGGGACTAGTGGCGGCGGCGTGTGGAGAAGGCCATTGTCGGAGATGATAACTTCTGTGGAGAGCGGGAGCAGTATCCCCTCTCGCTTTGTTCTTGAACAGAATTATCCCAATCCGTTCAATCCCACGACGACGATCCGCTACGAGGTACCGGTGGCAAGCAAAGTTACGCTGAAGGTGTATGATGTGTTGGGAAGAGAAGTACGAACGCTGGTCGACGAGCAGAAAGGTGCAGGCTATTACGAAGCAATACTGGATGCGTCACGGCTTGCCAGCGGGGTGTACTTTTACAGGATGGAAGCTGTCGGTAATGATGGCGTGGCGTCATTTCACAACGTGCGGAAGTTCGTGCTTCTCAGATAAGGAGTTCACGAACACCGAGCCGACGATCACGTCTCGGCGCGACGCGCGGTGCACACGCTCGGATGAGTGCCCTGGTCCGGCGGCAGAAACAGAAGAGCTGCTGTTTCGGAGAGACGCATCCCCCTCATGATTTTTCCGACGCCTTTTTGACTCTGACCTGTCGTACCTTCTTGCCGTCAACGGCTTCTACGACGGCTTGCCATGACCCGAGCCGCAGTCTGGTTCCCGTTTCAGGGACACGACCCAGAAGGTGAACAACATATCCACTGAGCGTGACGACGTCCTTCGTCTCTGGCGCCACGTCGAACATGCGCGCGAAATTGTGCAGCGGCATCGAGCCGTCGAGAAGAAATTCCTGCTCTCCCACCCGTTGCACGCGCAGGGGTTCCACATCGAACTCGTCGCGTATCTCGCCCACCAATTCCTCCAGCACATCTTCTAACGTAATCAGTCCGGCAGTACCGCCATATTCATCAACCACAATCGCCATCAGCACACGGCGGCCGAGAAACACATTGAGCAGCTTTTCCAATTCCATCGTCTCGGGAACGAACAACACATCGCGCTTGATCGCTAAAAGACCCGTGCCCGGTCCCTTCTGATGTTGAAGTCTGAACAAATCCTTAAGATGAATCATACCGAGGACGTTGTCGAGTTCCCTCTCGCACAACGGATAGCGTGTGAACTGATGTTCAAGGGCAACGGCAATGTTTTCTTCCAACGTTCTGTCGGACGACAGGAAGACAACCTCGGTACGCGGCACCATCACCTCCCGCACCGTACGCTTGCGGAGTTCCATTGCCTGCAGGAGGATGCTTCTGCTGGTAGTCGAGATTGCTGCACCGTGACTGAGGATCAGGCGGAGTTCTTCTTCTGAATGCGCGAGGTCGCTTTCGCTCACCGGCTGGATGCCGATCGCACGCAGGAAGGCGTTGGCCGTTTCGTTGAGCGCCCAGATGGCCGGCTTGAAAATGATGAAGAACAGGTGCAGCGGACCCGAGGCCGTGAGTGTGACGCTTTGCGCGCGTTGAATCGCAAGCGACTTCGGCGCAAGCTCACCCAACACGATATGCAAGAACGTAATGAAGGCAAACGCAACACCGAATGAGACGGTGGCAAGAACCGTGGGATTTGTTACCCCGGCGAGAAAGAACACAGGCTCCAGCAAATGCGCGACGAACGGCTCCCCCAGCCATCCCAAGCCCAAACTCGTAAGCGTGATACCAAGCTGAGTGGCAGAGAGGTACGCATCCAGATGGGTAATGACGTGATGTGCGATCGCTGCTCGTTTCTGTTCTGTGCGTAGCAGCGGCTCGATCTGCGTCGTACGGACTTTGACGATGGCAAATTCGGCGGCAACGAAGAAGCCGTTGAGCAACACCAGGGCAAAGACCGTCGCCAGTTTAAGAACAACAACGATAACTTCCATACAGCCTACTGTGACATGGCAAGAAGGGCATCCCACACATCTTTGGCGACGGGCATGACGGAAAGCCTCGGCAGACGTACGAGTTCAAACCGCGCAAATTCTTTTTTAGACTTGATTGCAGAGAGTGCAACAGGATGTTTCAATCGGTACTTGGGTGTCAGATCAACCACGGTAAGGTTCCCGTCCTTTGTTCGCGGATCGGGATAGGGTGCCGAGACAATTTCGGCGACTCCCACAAGAGCTTTTTCTTCACCGGTGTGGTAGATGAATGCGAGGTCTCCTTTCTTCATCGCACGGAGATGCTTCAGAGCGAGATGGTTCGTTACGCCGTCCCACACCGTCTTGCCGTCCCGAAGCAGGTCGTCGAAGGAATACGTGGAGGGTTCTGTCTTGAGAAGCCAGTATGCCATGTCGCGGTCCTTATGCTATGCGGGTGCAAATTACACGAAATGGCGAGGGAATGCAAGGCGGGCGGAAGTCGCTCAACGCTGTACAGCAGATGACTCTTCGTCTGATGACGTCGAATCGAGTTGCGCGGTACGACGGAACCGGCGTGCGTGCCCGCCTTGAATCCGTCAACGGCTTTTCGTATCGTTAGCCAGACCTGTTCATTGAAATGCCCGCAACATCCAACCGGTTCATGCGAAAGGAGAGTGCCTTATGACCGTCCACCAAATCCGTTCGACCGATGGCACGGGAACGCTGACATACCTCGTGCGTGATGCAGCAACATCCTGCGCAGTGTTGATTGATCCCAATCGTGAAGATGTTGACACTCTCAGCGAACTCATCCGTTCGACGAACGTCCGCCTCACACACATTTTCGACACGCACACGCACGCCGACCACATCTCCGGTGCAGACCAGTTGCAACGCCTCTTCGGCGCGTCCATAGTGATGCACGAAAACACGAAACATAAATGGAAGATCGTCGATCAGGGAGATGCGTTCGGCATCGGCGACACGCTGCGGGCAAATGCACAGATACCTATTGACCTGTACGTCAACGATGGCGATGTTATTGTCTCAGGAACGATGAAGGTGGGCGTGCTGTTCACCCCTGGACACACCGACAATCATATCACACTCCTCATCGGCGACAACCTCTTCACCGGCGACCTTTTGTTGATCGGCCAAGCAGGCCGCAGCGACCTTCCGGGCGGCAACCCTGAAGAGCAGTACGAGAGTTTGATGAACAAAATCCTGCCTCTTCCCGACCATTTCAGAATGTATCCCGGACATGACTATGAAGACAACACGTACTCGCTGTTAGGTGAGGAGAAGCGGAACAATCCCTTCCTCCAACGGCGGACAAAAGCGGAGTATGTGCAATTCGTGCAGGATTTCTTCCCGCCGTTCGCCGAAGCGTCGCCTGCAGGAGGAAAGATGACCCTGCAGTGCGGCGTGCAGCGTGTGCCGCAGCCGGGAGATTCGCTCAAGAGCATCACACCGGAAGAACTTCACAAGCTTATCCAGCAGAACCCCGACCTTTTTCTTCTTGACGTACGCGAGCCTATCGAGCTGATGACGACGGGTGCGATTGAAGGAGTGTACAACATCTCCATCCGGCACTTGAAGCAACGCTTGCATGAGCTGCCACAGCAACGCCAAACAACGGTTGTGTGCATCTGCGCAAGCGGCAACCGCTCGTCGGAAGCCACGCATCTCCTGCATCAACACGGGTACGTCAACGCCGTGAACCTCACAGGCGGAACCATCGCCTGGCTCAAGTGCGGCTACCCCGTTGTGCGGCCCGCGGTGAACGTGTGAGTGGACACAACAGGAGGGAACATACATTGACCAATCTCCGACGGTGGAGCCTCATTGCGGCATTGAGTGTTGCCGCAGTCGTGCTCCTCATAAGTCAGGATGCAAAACGCGAACCGAGTGTTTCGGTGGAGGAGGCGCATCGCCTCATCGAGCACGACTCGACAGTGATCGTGCTGGATGTGCGAACGCCCGAAGAGTTCACCGGCCCGCTCGGGCACGTTGACCATGCTCTGTTGATTCCCATTCAAGAATTGGAACAACGGATCAAGGAATTAGACGACTGCAAGAACAAAACCATATTGGCAATCTGCCGGACTGGTCGGCGCAGCGCTATTGCAACAGAGATCCTCAAGAAGAAAGGCTTCCACGTCTTCAACGTCGAAGGTGGAATGACGAAGTGGAACGAGAAAGGCTATTCCGCAGTGAAGGAGAAGTAACCCTGCAAGACGGCGGACCTCCTGCCCGCCTCAGTTCACAAGTCCTTGCCGGTGGATGACGATATCCTTCTCTTTGATCGTCCCTTGCGCCTGGGTGATGGCAGAGCGCACCACATTGCGCAGCTCGCGTACATTGCCGGGCCAGGAGTGATTCAGCAGTTTGCGCATCGCACCCGGTTCGAACCCAGTAATGCCGAGGTTGAACTCCTTGTTGGCTTCCTCGACGAAGTGCATGGCCAGGAGAGGAATGTCGTTCTCCCGTTCCCGCAAAGGCGGCAGCACCACTTCATACTGACGGATCAACTCATAGAGCTGTCCGTTGAATTTCCCTTGCCGGCTGAGGGCCTTCAAGTCGGACGTTGTTGAAGCGATCAAGTGGATGTCGCAGGGAATCGGCGCACCGCCGTACCGCGGCTTGAAGGTTTTGGTTTGTAAGATATTGAGAATGATGCCCTGCGCGGACAACGAGAGCCAGTCGATGCGATCCAGATACAGCGTGCCCATATTGGCCTCCTCGATCTTCCCCACTTTGCGTGGTGCGGTCGGTTTGCCATCGCCGAACAGCTCCGTTTCCAGAATGTTCGGGGGATAGGCAGCGCAGTCGAACACGACCATCGGCTTCTCTTTTCGACGTCCGCTATGATGCACAGCCCATGCAGCAAGGTCTTTGCCGGTTCCGGGTTCTCCGACAATCAGCAAGGGCTTGTCGTAGGCCGCAATCTTCTGGAGCATATCGACCGCGGCGGTCATTGCCTCGCTTTCGCGGATGATGTTGTTCATCGTAAAGCGTTTGTTGATGTACTCCTTCAGATAGTTCAACTCTTTCTGAAGGGTCTTGTTGCGCAGTGCGGTCTCGATTTTGTAGGTAATCTCGTCGTTGCTGAGGGGCTTCTGCAGATAGTCGGTGGCACCCATGCGAATGGCGTGGACGGCAGAATCCACGGAGCCATAGCCGGTGATCATGATAACGATGGCATCGGGATCGAACGAGATCACTTCTTTCAACACCTGCAACCCATCCATGCCCGGCAATCGCAAGTCGAGTAACAGGACGGAAGGCAATTCATCCATGTACTTCTTGATGCCTTCTTCGCCGCTCAGCGAATAGCTCACCTCGTAGCCCTCAATCTCCAGCACATCCTTGAGGATGGCGCAGATGGCATCGTCGTCATCGATGATCATGACTTTCGTCATGGAAACCCCAGCAATCGTGGATTGATACTTCTCGGGGAGTGAAGACTGCGAAGCAATATACATAACTCTCTACAGGACTGCAACACGCGCGGGGCAGAGCACCGCGATGTGTGGCGATGCGCACGGATTGCATCTTTAGAGCTAATCGGTTATACTGAATCGACTCCCGGAACAAGACGAGCTGCGGATGTACTCCATCATCATTCCCATTTACAACGAAGAGCAGACACTACCCGTGCTGCACGAGCGGCTCGTCGGCACACTCCATCCGCTCGGCGAGAGTTTTGAAGTTATCCTCATTGACGACGGTAGCAAGGACAACTCGTTCGAGTTGCTCCGGCAGATTCATGCTACGGATGCCCGGTTCAAAGTGCTTCGTCTCTCCCGCAACTTCGGACACCAGGTGGCCATCTCTGCAGGGCTGGACTTTGCCCGCGGCGAGGCGGTGATCCTCATGGACGGCGACCTGCAAGACCCGCCGGAACTTCTTCCGAAGATGATCGAAAAGTGGAGAGAAGGCTATCAGGTGGTCTACACGGTGAAGACGAGCCGGAAGGAGAACAAGCTCAAGCGCTTGGCGTTCAAAATGTTCTACCATATCCTTCATGCCCTTTCGTCCATTCAAATTCCGATGGACGCCGGGAATTTCTCGCTGATGGACAGAAAGGTCGTCGACGTCCTTCGGCAGATTCCTGAGCGGCATCGGTACATTAGCGGACTTCGGGCGTGGGTGGGATTCCGTCAGATCGGGATCGAGTACGACCGTGGCCCGCGCTATGCCGGCGAGCCGCAGATGTCGTTCGGCAGACTTCTGCAGCTCGCGCTCGACGGAATCTTTTCATTCTCCAACGTTCCTCTGCGGGTCGCCTCGTACATCGGGTTCCTCTCTGCCCTCGTTGCGTTTGCCGGAGGGCTGTTTGTTGTGTACGAGAAACTCTTCACCAACAAGGCGATCCTCGGATGGGCATCCACCATCTGCACCATTGCCTTCCTCGGCGGCCTGATTCTCATGACGCTCGGGGTAATAGGGGAATACATCGGCAGGATTTATGACGAGGTCAAACAACGACCTCTCTATATCATCAGTGAAGGTATCGGGTTCGAGGAGCATCTCAGCCGCCCGCTTGCACGAACCCAAGTCAATCTCACGTCAAACTAACCTGTACGAACAACGAAGAGAAGGAGATCCATGCGCCAACGATTCGTTTCGTTTGCACTCGTGTACCTTCTGTCGCATGCCGCAGCACAATACAAGGAACCGTCAGGGGGTCTCTACCCGACATCTCTTGTCTTCTTCCAAGACGACGTGCGCAGTGGCGTTGCCACGCAGATGTGGGGGGGGAACGCGTCGATCGACAGGAACATCTCCAAGAACGGCAAGGCAAGCTGGCGCTGGGACATCAGCAACGTGAGCGGCATGCATCTGCTCTGGGGCGGATGGGACAAAGATACCACGGTGTTCTGGGTTCACGAGAACTCATATCTCAGCTTCTGGATTCGGCCGAGCAGCGACAGGATCAAGTTCTCCGTACACCTTGGACTGATGGAGGGGCAGTACGAGGTCATTGCAATGCGCGAGGTCGGCGCGGCCAACGAATGGAAACAATACGATGTTCTTCTTCCTTCTACGGTCGTAGGCAGGCCGTTGAACGACGTGAAGTTCATCTTCAGCGGAGTCAGCAGCGGGAGCGTTCACCTCGATGATATTCAGATCTCTCACGTTCGCTTGTTTGCAGGAAAAGGAGAACCGCCGTCCATCAAAGGCATTTACGCCGATCAGATCGGCTACGACACCTACGGATACAAAACCTTCTCGGCCGAGGAATACCGATCGTACCAGATCGTCCGCGTCAGCGACAGCAAAGTGATGTACACGGGTACGGACAAACGGAAGGTGATGCATCGCGCGGTGGGTGATGTCGTCGTGTATGTGGGGAATTTCACCGCGTTTGAGACGCCGGGCCGCTACGTGATCAAACTCGACAATGGGACGACGTCCTATCCGTTCGACATCGGTCCGAACGTGTACGACGCAACCCTGCGGGCAGCGATACGATTCTTCTACTACCAACGCAACAACACCGCCATTGAGATGCCCTATGCCGAGGGTCCGTGGGTCCACGAGAAGGATGAGAAAGAGCTTGTGCTGAAGCCACGCTCGATGGGAGGAACGCACTACGTCCGGAAAGGATGGCACGACGCAGGCGACCTCGCCATCTACATGCCGAATCATACCTACGCGTGCTTCTGGCTCGCGCTCGCCTGGCAGGATTTCCGCTTCAGCTCGGACAGCCTCAACATCCCCGAATCGGGCAACGGCATCCCCGACCTGATCGACGAGTTGCGGTGGGGCCTCGATTGGATTCTGGATATGCAGGACACCAATGACGGCGGCTTCTTCCACAACATGTGTGTGCTGAAAAATTCCCCGTACTCGTACGGCCGCACCACGCCTTTGACGATTACCGGGTACGAGTTGACGAACAAGACCACGGCCGCAACCGCAGCGGCATCGGCAATGCTCGCGTATGCATCAACGATCTACTCCGATTTCGATCCCGCGTATGCGGCGCGCATGAAGCAGGCAGCGCTGCGCGGATGGAAATGGCTCGAGGCCCGCCCCGACCAAATCACCATCACCGAGAACTGCGACACGTATCAGGATGCCGACGACATTCACGCTCGCTTCTTCGCCTCCGCGGCGCTCTTCCTTGCCACAGGCGAACAGAAGTATCACGACTTCTTCCTGACGAAGGATCCGGGAAGCCAGTGGATCTCGGACTTCAACAATCAGACGAATCTCGCGTACCTCCTCTATCTCCGCACACCGAAAGCTGATACCAAGAAGCAGACGGAGATCCGCAACCTCTTGATCGCTCGTGCAGAAGAAGCAAACCGCGATCGCGATGCACATCCGTTCGGCTTCGTCGGGTACTACTATTGGGGATCCCTGGGAACATCCTTCGCGCGCGTGGGGAATTACAACCTTGTCGACTGGCGTCTGAACAAGAATTACAACTCTCTCTTCACCGCTCAACAACAGCTGCATTACACGTTCGGCCAGAACTCGCTGAACTTTGTCTATTTCAGCGGGTTTGGAGTCAACAGTATGAAGAATGCATTCCATCACTGGCTGAAAGCACTCGACGCAACGCCGCACAATTTCCCGGGACTTCTTCCCGGCGGACCCAACGAGAATCCTGATCCCAACGAGCGCAATCTCGGCATGTTTGGCAGCGGCTACAACAAGCCGCCCGATACGCCCATTGACCAGCGCTATACGGACAACGACAGCTGGTCAACCAACGAAATAGCCGTTAATCAGAGTGCACAGCTCGTGTACGTGCTCGCCGCAGCGCAAGCATACGCAAAAGGGAGGAGATAGCAGAAGCATTAGTCGAACGATGGCGATTCTTCCGGCGGGATCGGTTTGTACTCGCGCACGACTTTCTTCACTCCCATCAACCGCCAGAACAATCTCCAGAGCCCTCGAATGAGGATGCTCATATCCATCCAGAAATTCCTGTTGACGGCGTAGTACCCCTCGGAGATTATTTGCTCTTCTTCGCTGCTGTCATCCGCTTCGTTCGTGTCCAGAATGCTAATGACGCCCCCCTGCGTCTTCAGGCGCGTGCGATGATACTCTTCGGTCGTCGCAAAGGCAATCTCTGGATCGAGCGGCCTGTTTCCCACCAGCATGATATCACCCTTGACGACGTTGAAGAGATTGCCTAACCGGGCAAGCAGGTGTGGCAACGTGGTAAGAGGATCAGGATTGTGCCCGACGGGACGTTTGGTCAGATCAGCAGGACCGATATAAATCAAATCGAACACTCGCAGGCGAAGTTTTCCCGCCGCAAGATCGCGCAAGTCCGGCGCAAGCCTACGGACCCGCGTGATGAGGGGGAACTTCAATCCCAGGATCAGAAGCGTGAACAACGCGAGCAAGAAGGGTGAAAGCATCACGCACAACAGCACGGCAGTCCATCTGTTCAACAGTATATAGAACTTGTAGCCGGTTTTGGTGTGAGCGATTTCGAATGCCGTAAGCCGGTCTTCAATCGCCGTAAATGACTTTCTGGTGAGGTCGATCATCAGGTTGCCCTGCAGGATGGCATCGCGGATAAGCGTCTGCGGCCCGACGAACGTGTTGGACATGATAATGGCATTCTCCAAATTTGCACCAACGTCCACCATCACGTCGTGGCCGAGGATCGTGTCCTTTCCCAAACGCACCCCTTTCCCGATGCGGCAGTTATCCCCGATCAACAGCGGTGCGTCGAACGAGACGGCACTCGATGCGCTGATGTTCTTTCCGACCCACACTCCGGGCTGGAGTTCGATACCCGGAATGACGACGCCGGGATACTTCCCCGAGAGAATATCCTTTTGGACCTGTGTGTAGGAATCCCAGCCGGTGATTCTCGTCAACGGACCATCCACGGGATAGCCGAACAAATGAAGCCTGGCGGTTTGACTTGCAAGCCAGCACGCTTGCAGGAGATTGTGGCCGAGCGTGTCGGTAAGAAGATCCAACGTCTCCGGCTCGATAATGCATATTCCCGTTTCCACCGGATTGCGCTTCAGAGGATTGTGGCTCTGTGTGCCAACAGCACTGATGCGATCGTTCTCATCGACGACAAGCGAAAGACCGGCCTGAGGGGCTTCGCTGTTCATATACAGAAACGTTGCATCTGCACGTTTCGTCCAGTGAAATTCCATTGCGTCACGCAGGTCGATATCGGCGACGATGTTCGAGAGCACGATCACCAACGTCTCGCCTTCGAAATACGGCCGCATAAGCCGTAAGGCAGCAACCAGTCCGAAGGGAGGGCGCTCGAAGTTATATGTGGTGTTCGCTCCCCATCGGGTACCATCCTCGAAATACGCCTGCACTTTGTTGGAGAGATGGTTGCAACTGATGTGGATGTTCTTGATCCCGTTGCGGACAAATAACTCCACTTGATGTTCCATGATGGGCTTGTTGACGACGGGCAGCATCCCGACCGGCATTTGGTAGGTAAGCGGTTTGAACGCATCGGCGTCTGCGAACGGCAGGATGATTCCCCTGGCAGTCGTCTGCATAGGTCTATACCCTGCGAGTGGAGAATTGCTTGCGTACGAGTTCTACGGTCTCGAACATCTCAAAGACGTGATGCAGGTTCATCATCTGAAACATCCGGTGTATCTCCGGCCGAAGGCCGGCAAGGCAGAGCGTTCCGCCAATGGCCCGAACGTACTTCTGTGCTTTCACCATGGCGCCGATGCCTGCGCTATCGACAACGCCAACGTGCTCCATATTCACCACAATCACCGGCGCAGCGCCACGCGGCACAGATTGGACGGCGCGCATCAACTCTTGAGCGTTCGTTAGCGTCAGGTGACCGTCCGGCTCAATCAGAATCAATCCGGCATCTGCAAGTTCACGAATGGTCATCGTCTCCTGCCTCAGAGGACTTTCGCCAGGATCAGTGTCATATCGTCTGTGCACGGGAGGCCGGTAAATGCCCCGAGTGCATCCAGCACACCCTGCATGCACTCTTCTGCCGTGTTCCCGTTGTTGCGCTGAAGAAGGTCGGCGAGACGGAGATCGCCAAACACTTCTCCCGACTCGTTCATCCGATCAGTTACACCATCGGTAAAGAAGAGAAGAAGATCGCCCTCTTGCACAAGTGCCGCGCGCTCGTGCAAGCGCTGAACCGGCTCAATGCCGATGAGGATGCCGTCGGAGTGAAGGCGCTCGACCGTTCCCTCCCGCGATCGGAGCAACATAGGATGCACATGTCCCGAACCCGTATACGAAAGAATCTTCGCGGATGGATCATACACAGCATAGAAAAGCGAGAAGAGTTTCTGCGAAGCAACTGCTTCTTTATGGAGGATGGCGTTGATCCGACCGACGACCGCGGCAGTGGAGGGTGTTTCGCGTGCAAGAAAGTGCACCGTCGAACGCAGCATATTTCCGAACAACGCGGCCGACACACCCTTCCCTTCGACATCCGCAATGGCAATGCCGATTTTGTTCTGATCAAGCAAGAGGAGGTCAAAGTAATCCCCGCCGACGTGTTCGGCCGCTTGCGTATGCACGGCAATGCTGAGGCCGCAAACATTGGAGGGAGGTATCTCCGGTAGCAGGCTCTTCTGAACCGCAACTGCATCCTCCCAATCTTCCCGAGCTACTATGGCAGAGGCATCGGCCGCCCGTTGTGCTTGTTCCGCCTTCAATCCAACGATAGCGGTGATATGGTTGCATAAGCCGATGAGATTCGCCTCAGTGTGCATGGGAAGCTTGCGTCCGTCTCTGTCGAATGCCGCAAGCCCAATCGTCTTTCGTCGCCATATCAACGGAACCAGAAGGAGACGATCGGCCTCATGCGTTCGCTTGTGAGGTTCAAGCCCGAACACTTCGAGTATGCGCTCGCCCCGTTCTCTGACCACTCTCTCAAAGCGCGCCAGCGATTCAGACTCGTGGCGATACAGGGAATAGAGCAGGTCCACCGGCAGCGGGAAAAAGATAAGTCCCGCATGCCCATCGAGAAGAGCCGTCAGCCCGTCAACAGCCTCCCGCACGGCAGCATACTCATCAGGCATAGCATTGAGCTTCTCCGACAGCGCCACGAACGACCACGCTGTGCCGATACGCGGCGAAGGAATGCCACGCGAACGTGGTGCTGCTCGTGTCAAGGTTCCGGCTCTGCGTGTGTCTGCCATAACTCTGTTGGTTGATGACGGCTATTGTGTGCTCGCTGCTGAGCGCAACTGGTACGAGGTTGATGAAGATTGCCTGCCATTGTCCCGGCCGGTCGCCACGTCCGATGTGAGGTTTACGCGGAGATGTTCCCGAAGGCCATCGGTTTGAAGGAGTGCAGCAAGAAATCTGTTTGTCGTCACACAATGCAAAAGTTCCATCCCCCGCTGCTCCATCCAGCGTTCGAGGAGATGGTGCAATCCTCCTGTGTCGAGAAAGCGCAAGCCGCGCAGGTCGAACAGGACCGGTTTTCCGCCGTCCGCATCGAAGCGCAGGGCGTCGATCATGGGAGCGGTGAGGTTCGTTAGCTCGCCGTGCAACGCTATCACGCGCATACTTCCGTTGCCATTATCGTCTTGAATCCTGAGCGGATGCTTCCCCAGGAAACGGAGCGACTCCAGAGCGTCGTCCATCGAAGTATGGAGGGCGAGCACATCGTGCAGACGGGCGATCCGGAGGATTCGGCGCGAGAGCACACCCGGCACGACAAGGCAATGCTTCGCCTGCCTGCGCAGTTGATGGTCGATGGCAACGAGAGCCGACAGGGCTTCCGAGTCGAGATGTGCGCAGTGCTGGAGATTCACAATCACCGCATCGCAGGAGTATTCGCCGAGCTTACCCGCCAGGAGGGCAAGATCGTGTCGGTGGCATCCCTGTACCACGAGGATGTTGAGCGGACCTTCTCGCGACGTGATGCTCATGTGCTTGATGTGCATTCTCGCCTCATCGTCGGCCTTTCTTGCCGGGGTCAGGAGACGCATGATGTTGTCGACAACGGTCTGGAACACCAACGGCATCAATCCGTGCCAGATGTCCTGCGCATAACGTTTTCCCAGGCGGCGCGGTTCGAGATACATGCGGAAAAGCCACTCGGTGCTCGAACGCTTCATCCATTCGGGGGCACGAGGAACATTGCCCGAGAGAAAGTCGAGCGTTGCTCCCACGCCAATGGAAAGCGGCACGTTCAGTTTGCGATGGTTCATCGACATCCAGTATTCCTGCTTGGGATTGCCGAATGCAACAAGCAGAATATCGGGCGCGGCCGCGTTAATGCGCTCGACGATATCCCGATTATCCATTTCCCAAACGGTCCCGAACGGAGGGGAGAAGGTCCCTGCGATGGTCAGGCCGGGGTACATCTGTCGGCAGCGCTCGGCTGCGCGTTGTGCGACACCTTCGCGTCCGCCAAGAAAAAACACCGAGTGTCCCTTCCGCCCTGCCCGCTCCAGCAACATCGGGATGAAATCGGAGCCTGCGACGCGCTCGGTGAGGGGTGGATTCATGGTGCGACCGGACCAGACCAGCGGCATCCCGTCCGGCGTGACAAGCGCTGCATCATACATGATGCGTTTCAGGATGGGGTTCCGCATCGTTCGCACAACGCAGTCGAGGTTTGCCGTGATGATGATCTGCTGCGATCGATGCTCGATCACCCGGTCGAAGTAGGCCAGCGTCTCTTCCGTGGTCATCCCGCTGAACGGCACCCCCAGGATCACGGTGCTGTGCTGCAGTTCCCCTCCGTTGGTTTGACTCATGATGCCCCCCGTCCCGTAACGACTGCCTTGACGGTTTGAATCAACAACAGGATATCTTCCTTGAGCGAACGCTTGTGAAGATACTCAACGTCTAATTTCACCTGATCTTCGAACTGAATCTCATTCCGCCCCTTCACCTGCCAGAAGCATGTCAGCCCGGGCATACCGTCCAGACGATAGTGGTGGCGATTGTTGTAGAGTGCCACTTCACTCGGCAGCGGCGGACGAGGCCCCACCAGCGACATATCTCCCTTCAGTACACACCACAACTGTGGAAGCTCATCGAGACTCAACCTGCGGATGATTCTTCCCACGGGCGTTACCCGCGGGTCGTTTTTCATCTTGAAGGTTACACCCTTCATTTCGTTGTATTGCATCAGCTTCGATTTCAGGTCTTCAGCGTTCACGACCATCGACCGAAATTTATAGAACTTGAAGGGCCTCCCCCACTTTCCAACGCGGGTTTGGGTGAAGATAACCGGCCCACCATCGTAGAGCTTGATCGCGAGGCCGATGATCAAGAAGATAGGGGAGGTGAGGACCAGAAGCGTCGCCGCCCCGACAATATCGAACAATCGCTTTGCCGGATCGCGTGATGCCACCATAGCCGTCCAGAGAACCACTTTTGCCCGTGCCAGCAACGACCTGTATGCGCGAACAATGATCGGCTTCTGTGCTACAGGGGAGGCGACACGAGCAACTGGCGCAGCGGTGGGCGGACGTGTTTGAAGCTCTTCTCGCCCCAAGACAGATTCAAAAGAATTGTCCATCACAGATTCGTCATCCAACGACATGGTTCCCCCCTATGACTGGTGAGATGGAATCCCGACGGTCGAAAGAACAGTGACGGGAGTTCGCATTATCGCTCTGTGCGTATCCATCCCTTCTCCGTCCTACCGATAAACATCGAGAAGTACACACGGAGCTTCCATAACAGATAGCGTGGCACATAGAGCAGTGCCACAAGGTTTCGCAGCCGCACTCTCGCTACGATGAGGCCCAGAACGCAATGCAGCGCCATCATCACGAGAACGGCACTCCAGCCCCAGAGCATCAGATCGTAGGTCATAATACCCGTTGCCATGAGCAACGCGTTTATCGCCGCGAAGGCACCGGCAGCGAACAGGAGAACCGCCAGCGGCGGAAACGCCGCGTCGAGTGCCGCCTCAAAGAGATCGATGCTCTTCTTCTTCCATGCTTCGCGCAAAAGATGGGGAACCCTTCGCCGAAGACTGGCAAACCGTCCCCCTTCCCATCGGATGCGCTGCGTTGTGGCGCTCGAGGCCTGCTCGGGCATCAGTGCATAGACCACCGCGTTCGGGTTGAAGTGTATCTTTTGTCCCCTGCGGATGAGGTCGACCCCCATATCCAGATCCTCACCCAAGGAAGACTCATCCCATTTGACTGTCCGCAACACAGCCGCATCGAAGCACATACCGTTCCCTTTGAGAAGCACCGAAAGCCCCAACCGCGACTTGCCCAACAGGCGAACGTAGTTTTGCAACGCGAATGCAATCAGAATCAATTGCACACGCCAGGAAGTACTGCTCTCGAGCACAAGGTCGCTGCTCTGAATAATGCGATGCCCCTCGTGAAGCGATCTGTTCATCTCTTCGAGAAACTCTGGCATCATGATCGAATCGGCGTCCATAAACACGCACGCATCGTATCCCGGAGCCGGTAAACGTTCCAGCACTTGTGGCGTAATCCAGTTCAGTGCGTATCCCTTGCCGCGGCGCGTTGTGTCGTCGCGCTGAAACACAATCGCTCCGCATGCGAGGGCAATCTCCGCAGTGCGGTCGGTGCAATTGTCGGCAACAACGATGACGTCGTACAATTCTTTCGGATAGTCCACGCGAAAAACACTGCGGAGAGTTTTCTCGATCACCTTCTCTTCATTATGAGCAGGGATGATGACAGCAAACTTCCTCCGTTGCGTCGGACGGGCCTTGCGTCGTGCTGGAACGACAAATGGAACAATCGTCAACACGAGCAGGTAGATGGATAAGCCAAGGGCAATGAGAAGCAGAGGCGCCTGAAGTATGGTGACAACGATTTCGAACAAGTACAGTCCTTCCACCGGAGAACAACTGTTTGGATTCCGCTCACCGTAGAGCGATTCATTGAAAGCTTTTCAAGCGACATGCCAAACCGCTACCAGCGAATACGTTCGATTCACAGCGGTCTTTCTCGAAACGTATCCTCCCAGGCAGGGAGTGTGTGTAAATCTTATCCAGCTTCTCTCCCGCAGAGAGAAATTCTGGACGTGTGCTGTTGCCTTGGTCTGGTTACCGATCTTCGTGGATTACACCGGCACGTTGTGCGTGGTGCGACCAAGAGGGTCGAGGGTTTCTCGATCTAATGATCGGCAGGGACGTTCTTTTCCTTCTGGCCGTTGTTGCCAACCATCGACACATCCTGGGGCTTCGCGAACGTGGACGCCATGATTGTCTGTTCGCCTCGCCGCTGGTTGCGGCGGGAAAGGACCTCATGCATGATGTGCTTTATGCTTTGCACGAATCTGTCCAGCGTTTGCACTTCTTCTATGTATCGCCGACCGGCGCGTCCCATCCGATCTGCGATGTCGGGGTTGTTCCAGAGATGCTCAATGGCTGCCCGCAACGCCTGTGGGTCGCCCACTGGAACAAACAGCCCGGTTTCACCGTCCTTCAGCACGTCGACCTGTCCCTCCGTACGCGAGCATATTACCGGTCTTCCCATCGCCATCGCCTCAAGCATGCAGGTAATTCCGTTGTCGGTTTGTGTGGGGAGGAGAGGAAGAACAACAACACGAGAACGAGCGTACAGCTCGCGCAGTTCAAGCGCGTTCTTCCTTCCAACTGTGATATTCGGAGGTACGTGGGCCGCTTTTTCAACCTTCTTGACCCACTTGGTCTTCACACCCTTCAACTCGCCCGCTGCAACATGACATTGAATCGGCAGCCCATCCAGCGCCTTCAGCAGCGTCGGGAAGTCGCGCATCTCACTCCCCACGGAAAGGATCATGTCGGTTTCTCTTCGTTGCGGCCGAAAGAATTTCTCATCCACAAAGTAGTGAATGAGGGAAATCTTTGCGGGAGGGATGTTGTACTTCTCGACCAGCAGGTTACGCTGTACAGTCGACCAGAGAATCAGATGATCGATATGCGAGTGCACCACTCGCAGCAACAACCCCTTGATCCCCTTGGCGGGCCAGCTGCACAGTGCAATATGAGGCACCGAGTTGTTTCCGGTGAGCTTACAGAGCAAGGCAAAGGGAAAGGCAATCTTCTCCTGCCACGAAAGCACCACATCGTACCGGCGAAAGATGCAGAACGCCTCAATAACCTGCGCGAGAGGAACAGGCACGAAGCGATAGAGCACGCGACGCACAGCGGGTGCACGCTGAAGCATCTTTCGGTCAAGCACATCGGCATTGAATTCCGTGGTGAAGATGGTCGCACGAGGAGTTTGGTCCTGCTCCTCAAGCCTCTTAAGCTCCTCGAAGTCAGGTCGGGGGATGTCGTAGAACAGTGCCAGGACCTTCAGCGCTCCTCCTTTGCTCAAATCAAAGCCTCCCTGAAGTAGATTAACAGAATGCAAGCCAACACCCACAACATCGTGGTGACGAGAATCGGCACGTCCGATGTCACGACATCCGCAGGCTTATCCGTTGTGCTTGTAGTGTGGATGAGATACAAATACCTGAACACGCCGTAGATAACAAACACTGTGGTGTAAATGAGCTTGTCCGTTCCGAAAAGATCCATCGTCCGTTTGGCAACAGTGTAGAGGGCGTAGGAGATGACCGTGCCCGCCGCCGAGATGGTCAACATCTGGTCGAGAAACCCGACACGATAACGCTCCAGTACTTTACGCTCGGCAAAGTGCGAAGCAGGAATCTGCGTCAGTTCGCTTCTCCGTTTGGCAAATCCCAGGAAGAGCGAAATAAACAGCGTGCACAGCACCAACCACGTGGAGGTCTCGACCCGAATCGCATACGCCCCACCGACCACGCGTAACATGAAACCTGCGGCAATGATGAAGACGTCCAGCAGCACAATCTCCTTCAACTTGAACGAGTACGCAAGGTTCAACAGGAAGTACAAGCAGAGGACAAAGATGAAGCCGGGTGCCATGGTGAAGGAGAGAAGCGCCGCCCCCGCCAGCAAGATTCCGGTGGCAATGTATGCCCCGGTCATGGAGATGACTCCTGCGGCAAGCGGGCGGAATTTTTTTTCGGGATGGCTCCGATCAGCCTCGATGTCTGCAATATCGTTCACGATGTACACGGCGCTGGCAACAAGGCAAAAAGCGGCAAATGCCCTCAGCGCCAGAAGAAGATACGCCAGATCGAAGAGTTCCCGGGCAAAAATGAGGGGTGCAAAGACGAACAGATTCTTGATCCATTGCTTCGGGCGGATCAGCCTGATGTAGGTAAGAGACAGGGGCTCCTTTCTTGTCGACACGGCTGCCTCGAGGGGTATGTCGGGTGGTGTCATGATTTGCCGGAGATCTGACATTACAGGGTCAGATGCTTCTCTACGCGCGAGAGAACATACTCTGGCGAGAGGGTGTTCATGCATGTCACCGTCTTATCGCAGCGCGAGAGGTAGCAGACAAGACATTCGATGTCGCTGTAGAGTATCTCCCCCTTGCCAAACACATCGAGCTCCCACGGTGAGGTTGGGCCAACCAGAACGACGGTCGGCTTTCCCAGCGCCACACCCATGTGCATCCCCAAACTATCGGACGTGAGGAGCAGATCGAACGTGTTGATGATTGCCGCAAACTCGCCGAGCGAGTTGTTGCATCCCGCGTCGACGATGCCGTTCCCGACCGTCTGCATGATGCGGCGATTGAGTTCCACTTCTTCGGGTCCGCCCACAATCACCAATCCCACATCGGGGTGAAGCCGTTTCATCAACTCAAGGAAGCCGACGTACCCTTCAAAGGTCCATTTCTTGTATTGCCAGCGGCCTCCGCCGCCGGTGTTGACGCCGAGGATCTTACGACATTTCTTCAGTTCGGAATTCGCTTGCAAAAATCGCTGTCCGAAGTGGTCGGCGGCACCGTTGAGGACCAACTGTGGCGGAACGGTCGGCAGATCGAGGCCGCAGATTTCGTACATGATGTGCTGATAGGTTTTGCGGTTCGCCTTTTTCTTTTGGTCGTTCAAACCCATCTCCCACCACTCGACTGCGCGTTCATCAACCGGATGCACACGACCTGCGGTGTCGCAGACGAAGCCGCGTCTGTCCTTGCACCGCGCCATGCTATGGATGGTTGCACTGTGCGGGTCTGCATCCAGACAAATGCCGAGGTCGAACTCCTCGTTCTGGAGATACTCCACGTAACTTCCCTCGGTCACAAGCACCCGATCGATGTGCGGGTTGCCGCGCAACAGCGGAGCGGCGCTGGTTTTCGTCACCCAAGTGATTTCGGATCCCGGGTATTTGTTCTTCAGGGCAGGAAGGATCGATGTCGTGCGCAGCACGTCTCCGACAGCCGCAAGCTTGACGATCAGAATACGAAACCCGATCGGGTCGTACTCCTGACATCCGTCGCAAAGCCTGCCATCGCGCTTGTGGAATTCGCACGGCATAGCTCCTTTGTAGTAACGGCAATCGGTGTGAATCAACAGACGCATCGCTTCGTCCTACGCAAGTGATGAAGTGAACAGGCTCGGCATGCGTCCACGCGTATCGGCGGGCGCAGTGGAACGGGCCTCGTTGAGGCGGAAACGCGGTTCATTGCCGTTGCCGCGACCAAGCGTTTGATACACGCGCTCGAAAGCCAAACCGCTGACTTCCCAGCTGTAGCCCTCGACAACACTACGATACGCATTTTCCGCAAGCCGTGCTCGCAGTGCCGGATCGTTGAAGAGGCGCACAACGGCATCGGCGAAGTCCCCCGGCGTGTCGGCAAACAGCGCCGACTCTTCGTGTTTCAGGTTGATGCCCTCGCAGCCGAGCGTCGTCGTTACAATCGGGCGGCGCATGGCCATCGCCTCGAGTGCCTTGCCGCGAATGCCGCCGCCGATAAGCAGCGGAATAACGAACACCTGACCGCGCAGAAAATATGGCCGCACATCATCTACCCACCCCGTCACGATGACGTTCGCGCTTGCTCGTCGCATGAGTTTCTTCGGGGGGAAGGCCCCAACCACCATAATGCGCGCTTCAGGCTCGCGCTCAAGAATCAGGGGAAAGATCTCATCAAGAAAATACGTGATACCATGATGATTCGGTAGATAATTCATGAGTCCCGTAAACACCATCGTCTTCGGCTCTTCGGCAACATCTAGCCGCTGAAAGAACGCCTGCTCGACGCCGTTAGGAACGACGACCATGGGCTTTCCGGGCAAGTCCTTGAGGTAGAGCTGCCGGTCGCGCTCTGTAGTGGTCACGACAACGTCGAACTTCTTCGTGATCTCCACTTCTTCATGTCTCAACCGGAGATGGTCCCAGTAGTAATATGCTTTGAGAATGATGTTGTGCGATTGCTGGTACGCCCGATAGATGTTATCATACTCCACGTTATGCGTGTCGCCAACCAGCGGGATGTTCTTGGGGAGCTGGTAATACCCGAGGATGGTGGTGCAACAATGAATGAGATCGAACCGCTCCTTCCTGAGCAACTCACTCAGCGCTCGCGCAAAATTCCGGTTGTAGAACCTGCGATAGGAGCTCCGCCCCGTTGCGAGATACCAGAGCCGCAACAGAAAATTCAGCGCGCGGGGACGCCTGTTGTTTACAAAAACAATGTGCTTGCACCGGCTGCCGTACAGCTCTCGGAATCGTCTTTCCTCATCCTTCGTTCCAAAGGCGAGCACAGACACCTCATGGCGCTTCATGTTCTCCAGAAACAGAGGGAAGTTCCTCTTCGTCGGCCCAAGGTCGGGAGGATACGGCGAGGTTTGAAAGATCATCAACAACTTCATGCGTCTTGCTTTTCCCCCTAATTGTTTGAAGTTGATGTCACCGCCACCTTGCGAAACGGCAGGAGGCTCACAAAGAAACGGAGTTCGCGCTTGGTGAGCACCTTCAGCATGAACAACACGCTCGTATACACCAGCGCTCCCGCAATTCCCGCAACGGCCCAAGTGACCATGTGTTGTTCAAGTCCCCAGATCACTCCCCACATGATTACTCCCGCGACGAGCGTCTTCCCTGCCAGCAGCAGATTCTGCGCGCTGAAGCATCCCTTCGGAAGAATGGCAATGGACATGCTCATGACACACACCTCAGTGATGGCTGTGGTGATGGCTGCGCCGATCGCACCGTTTCCAAAGTTCTGTTGAAAGTAGGTGATCGCGTAGTAATTCACGGTGACATTTATCACCGTTGCCACGATGGAAACGATCACAATCTTCTTCTGCCTGTCGTTGGAAATCAAGACCGTGTTCAGGACGAAGTCAACATAGATCAGAAGGAGGCTTGCCGCGAGCACCTGGAGCAAAATCACCGACTGCTCAAATTCCTTCAGCCCGAACAGAAACGAGATGATCGGTCGCGCGAGCACGACCATGCCGACGGCGATCGGGACACCAATGATCATCGTCAGGTCGAGAATCTTGCGGGAGGTTTGTACCATACTTTCTTTCGACGTGTGGTACAACCGCGCCAGCACAGGATAGACGGCGGTATTCAGAATCGTCGGAAAGAACATCAACGTATCGAACAACTTATAGGGAGCGCCATACCAACCGACGATTTTCTCGTTCGTCATCGCCGAGAGCATCATCACATCAATACGATAGTAGATGAAGCCCAACACCGTTGAGATCATGAAGGGCAGGCCCGCCCGTATCAAGGAACCCCAACCGGCGGGATCGATCTCAATCTTCATCGGAACAATCTTGCGAAGGAAATGTACACTCGCAAGAAAGTTGAGCGCCATGCTCACGAGCATGACGATGGCGATGACAAGCGAATTTGCCCCCATCAGCAACAATCCGACGCCGACAACTGCAAGAAACACCTTCTCAACGATGAGCGCATAGGAACGGAACTCCATCCGTTCCAGGCCGACAAACACGCGGTGCAGCAGATCATACAATCCAAAGAACAGGTTCGCGATCCCCAGTACGAATACGACGGATATCGCCTCCATCGAATAGCCGAAGAGTGTTACGAACGCCATCGTACACCCGAGAGACACCATCCAGAGCAGAACGCGCAGCACACCGGCATTGACGGCAAGAGCGTTTGCTTTGGAGCGATCGCGGGCAATTTCTTTCACCACAAGGGCAGTGAATCCGAGGTCCATCGCCAGTGCCCCCAGCGCGTTGATGGTAATGGCAAAGTACAACCTGCCGTAGTCCTCGGCTCCGAGATAGCGCGGGAGGAACAGCATCAACACGAAGGATGATGCCCACGTCACGATCTGGGAAAACATCATTGCCTTGGTGTTACGCGCGATCGAGGCAGTCGTTTCATTCATAGCGGATCGGGCGGTGTTCCTTCCTCTTGCGATTCCTGGTTGCTGCGTGTCCGACGCTTACCCACACACCCTGGCGGTTTGCCCGGGCAAGAAACCCTCGGAAGCTCCGGTCACAAGCTCTCTGGACTGTCTCTTGCTTTCGTCTTGGGCTGGAAAAAAAACCGCGTGCGGGGATCTATTCATCAACACCATCCTCTACTCCCGGAGTCGTAAGAGCGATCCTTCCGCTGAATGAGGTTGCAGAAGTCGATGAATCGGTGGTATGGGGGGCTCTTCCTGCATGGGAGGGGCCTCCGACGGTTGCTTCATCTCTTCCTGCCGCAATCCGATGATCACCCCCGCCAATCCCAACAAGGTGCCGAGGTAGACGTTATTGCGATAGTATGTCAACATGATATCGAAGAACGAATACACCACGTGGTTGATGATTGCAGCTCCCACCAGGACGAGGATCGCGCGATGGTAGTCGCCTGCGTCGAGTTGCCCGAATCCCCGGGCAACACGTGCCGACACAGAAAGATAAAACAGAAGAAAGACGAGAAACCCTAGGGCACCTGTCTTCGCATACACTCCAATAATCTGATTGTGAGGAATGTAGAAGCCCAGATCCCACTGCACGGGAACGGGCATGCGATAGTCCAGAAGCACGCCGTACCCATGCCCGAGAAGCGGCTGAGATTTGATCATGCTGAAGAGGTCATAGTTCTCCACTTTACGATAAAGGTTGGAGGAGTACGATTCTCCTGCCGCTTGCTGGTCTTCTCCGGCCAGGCCTTCGCGGATATTCTTGACAGGCATCAGGAAAATGCTCTCGCTTCGCGAATTCCAGAACACGGCAACGTAAATGATAAAGAGAATTCCAAGTTTCCACCCAATGCGGATGACCTTCTTTTGAAACTCCCCCGGCATCAGCACGGCAATCAGCAGGAAGCTGGCCGCGAACACAGGGTACACGGTACGCCTGTCGGATGCGATGATAGCAAGAAGAACAGGAACCATCAACAACGTGAGAATCACCTTTTGCTTCTTACTGCCAAGCTTCAACACATAAAGTCCGGCGACGAACACGACAAAGGTTGCCTGTAAACCAGCATCCTCATGATTGCCCCAACCACCTGTGCTACCCTCGAGCGTGAATCCTGCGCTGATGAAGTGGAACGAAACTTCAATGGCTCTGAAGGTAAGTGCGGCCAGAATCGTCCACACCATTGCAAGCACCTGCTCGCGCGTGCGGATGAGTTGAGGAACAATCAGGATGAGAACCAACAGGTAGAAGATGCCGCGAACTTCCCAGATTGCCGGCAGGGTGGATCCGCCGCGCACAATGCCGTACACCACAAAGAAAAGGATGGATGAAACGTACATGAACAGCGGTGCTTTCACCAGAATAGGCATCGGCTTTTCTTTGAGGAGTGAAAAGCGAAGCGCCATCCCAACAATTATGCAGGCAAGGTGAAGCTCCAGCGGGTTGATGGCAATGCCACTGAACCGCGGATGCACATTGTTGAAATTCTTGTGGTATGGGATATCGAATGTCCAGCTATAGTAATCCGAGATCTGCTCGACCGCCAGGGCGAGGAACACCAGGACATACAGACTGAGGGTCGGGCGCAGCAGCGAGAGGCCGATGATCAGCGCCAAGCCGACCAGCAGAAGGATAGAGAGAACATCCCCTTGTGAGATGATGTTCAGAACGCCGGCAATCCCGGCAACCACGACAACGCCCCCCCACGTCCAGAGCGTTGTCCCCCACCGCTCGACGAATGGAAGGGAAAGCAGGTTGAATCGACCGCTCACTACCAACCCTCAGGGAGTGGGATCTGGTTCCGACTGCCCATCCGCGCAAAGTACGCGTTCAGATCCTGAATCTGGTAATACCATCCCAGGCGGTAATAATCCACAAGGGGCGGCCGGTTGGCCATGTAATGCGCGTAGCCATACAGACAAACGACGATCGTGCACGCAACAAAGAACATGCGCTTCACCGGATGTGCCATCTCCGGTTTCGGTCGTGATTCCGTGTAGACGACGTAGTAGATACCCACGAGGACGAACAATATGGCGATCATGCTGTCTTCGGGCTGTGTGAGACACGATTCATCACGAAGCCGATGACCTTGTTTTCGTTCAGCATCGGCATGATACTGCTGATTTCCGTCTTCTTCGTCTTGCCAACGGAGACGACAACGATGTATCCATCGAGCTGACTCGTGAGCATGGCAGGAAAGTTTTGATCTTTCGCCGAGGGAAGATCGATCACAACAAAACGGAAGTGTTGCTTCAGCGTCGCAATCACTTCGCGGATTTCGAGCACCCTGCTCAAGCCCTGCATGCCTTCCTCAACCGACCCCAACGGAACCAGCCACAGTCCCTTAATGGACGTGCGGGAGAGTGTGATCGTATCGTTGTGCACGGCATCGAGCATCCCCGGCGACGAAGGCACGCCGAACACAGCATGCTGCCGGGGATTGGAAAAGTTCAGGTCGATGAGCACCGTATCGTCTTCTGTGTCGAGTGCAAGAAACGTCGCGAGGTTGGCCGCCACAACGGTCTTCCCCTCCCCTGTGCCGGCGCTTGTGATGCCGACCGTAAACCGCGCGTCGGCGTTGTTGCTGGGGAACAGACTCGTCCCGAACGAATGATACCGCTGCACGGACACGACCGATTCATCCAGTTCCGGCGTGATTTTTCGGTTGTAAAAGAGCAGCTTCCCTTTGCGGATCAGCTGCTGCCGCGATCGTTCGCGCTCGGCATCATCTTCGTAGCTGCTGTAGTCCGACGCGAGATTGTCGTCTTCGATATTCGGTGTCATGGGTATGTGATGATTGTAGAGCGTCTGGAGTCAGGCATACAGCCCTGCCCTCACGGCAGATAACCGATGATGGGCTTGTGAAAGATCTCGATATCCTGCTTTCGCCGAATTGTAGGATCGTAGTACTCCATCAAGAACATCGCTGCAAGGCCAACGATGAAACCCAACACCGCGCCGCCACCGATGATGACGCTTTTCTTCGGCTTCGTGGGCGTCGTCGGCACTTCGGCCGGATCGAGAATCACATAGCGGCTTGCTCCGCGGTCGGCAAGCTCTTTGGCAATGCGCGCCTGGTCGAGTTTCTGTTTAGCACCGTCATAGTTCTCCTTCACGCGGATGTACTCGCTGCCGCGGGCGCCCTGGACAATGTCCACGTTGATGGAGCTTGAGATTTCCTGCTGGGTTTTCTCGCGGCGATTGGCAAGGCTTGCCCGCTCGGCTTTGGTCTGCTCCACGCGCGCCTCCAATGCCTCGATGCTCTTGGCAAGCAGGTCGGAGAGTTCCCGACGCAGTGACTGCACAGCCGGGTATGTCGGCTTGTAACGGCTCAGCAACTGGTTGTAGCGGAGCGACACGGCTTTGAGCGTGTCCACATAGAGAATCGCCCCCCCCTGAGGCTCAAGCGCTGCAATTTGACTTACCACCCCAGGATTGTCCAGATTGTTCCGGAAAAGTTTCAACTGGCTTAACGCTCGCTGTTGCTGTTCCAGTTCTCGCTCTTTCTCAGTGAGCTGTTCCTGGACTCTTCCCAGCATCCCCTGAAGGCCCGTTTCGCCAATCGGAGCAGAAGCCAGACCGCGCTGGCGCGTCTCAAGATACTCCCGTTGCTGTTCCTCGTATTGTAGGCGAAGCTCGTTCACTTTCTGTTCGAGAAATCGAACCGTCTCCTCCGCCTGTTGCCGATCCGACTGCAGACTCTTGTAAATATAAATATTGCACAGGATCGTCGCGGCCCGCTGACAGAGGTACGGGTCGCTGTCCACAAATCCTATGCGGAACGAATCGTTTCCGCGCAAGTCGGTCCAAATTTTCTTGCGCGTGGATTCGATCAGATCATCAATCTTCTCTCCCTTCTCCGGCTTGATCTGGAGACTGTCCAGAAGACTCTGAATGGTCGTACGACTGAGAACAATTTCGTTGAAGGAGGCAAGCTGGTTATCCGCCATCGCAAACATAACTGCACGGCCCCAATCCAGCAGCGGATTGAGTGTTTTCTCCTTCTGGATCAGGATCGTTGTGTAGGATTCATAGCGCTTCGGCAGGAGGTAAGCACCGATGACGCTGATGAGAGAGACGATCAGAAATGGAATGATGAAAAACTGCTTCCTCCTCCGCACAATCTCCACAATCTCCGACACTGTTACGTACGTCTTCATAAAGCCCTTCGCTCGGTTTGTTTGCTAAACAATCTCGTCAAACTTTGTGAGAAAAGATAGTGAAACAGTTAAGGTGAGTCAACCTTTGTGCCATACCGAACGTTGTCAACTCCGCCTGTAAGCCAAGCGTATGTGCACGTCGATAGGCGCAGTGTGTAAGAAAGTAACACCTCGCACTGACACATCTTAAATATCGAACAAATCCACAGTCGGAAAGGTGGGGTGAATCACCTGAACTCCTGCATCATATCGATGCTGTTACCGACAACACCTACGTTTCCCCAGTTGAAGCAAACGAAAGTGATTGGATTTCGGAACTCATTTTGTTACATTGGGCAACAACATGCGATA
>CAZIKE010000038.1:0-27136 GCA_964539775.1 uncultured Chitinophagales bacterium | reverse complement strand
ATATCCCTCGATGTCGGCAACACCACCGAGCGTCGTTCCGACGATGACGACGTTGGCGCTGGGCAGCGGCTCTTTGTTTTTGTCCAGGACACGCCCTGCAAGTTTTCCTGTCGTGCCGCCAAAGCTGATCTGAGTGAAGGCCAGCAGCAGAATCCCGCTTGTCCAGAATAGTCTCGCAAAGTGAATGCACTGTTTCATGGTCGTCTTTTCATGTCGAACAAACGAACCTTGCCTCGCGCATCGAGGATGAGAAGAAAGGCTGACGGCGGCAAGTGTAGTATTGTAAACCAAATCGTGAAAAGCAACTCTTCACACACAGCACAGGGCCCCGGCCTCTCACAGGAGAACCGGGGCGCGTGCGCCGACGAGTTACTTGAGCAACATCATCTTGCCTACCACGCTGGCATTGGTTGTTGCCATGCGCAGGCGATAACTGTACACGCCGGTAGCGAGATGCGAGGCGTCGAAGCGCACCTCACGCACGCCCGGCTGCTGCACGCCAAGATACTGCACCGCAACACGCTGGCCCAGGATGTTGAACACCTCCAGCGTCACATCGCTCATCTGCGGCAGCGAGAATCTAATGGTGGTCGAGGGATTGAACGGATTCGGATAGTTGCCCAACAAGACGAACTGATCCGGGATGGTGGCGCCGGACTCATCCACCGCAACGGTAATGTTGGGGTTCATGTACGCCCATGAGGCTCCGTCGTTGAAGCCGCCCTCGCGCATGAACCAGGTGCGTGTGCCGTAGCTGCTGCTGGCAGCAGAACCGAACGAATCGCCATCATACAGCAACGCAGCAAAGAACAAGGTCCCGTCGCCGCGACCTGCAGGATATCCAAGCTGTCTCAAATTAATTTTCATCTCGGCCGTCCATCCTGAATCAGGTGAAGTGCCAAGAGTGTCAATCGTCGTCCCACCCTTCAGGGCAATCACCACCTGGACCTTCGTTCCAGCCGAATCCCACGCGCCGGGATTTGGTGCCAGATCATCCTCGCGACTCGTACTCACGGTGGTTCCTGATCCTCCGATCCGGGCCGAGAGAATCCGCGGGAACAAAACGTTGTCCGGATTCCTCTGACCTCGATCGCAAATCACAACACGGAATCCATCCCAGCGATCAGGGGTAGAACTGGGGAAGGCCTGCACGAATTGATCATTCACGTCAACGCCGACGAAGAGCGTGTCGTTCTTGTAGAAGTATTTCACCGTCGCGAGGCTCGGCTCCACGACCGGAGCAGTGCCACCGTTCACCGCAGGCTGGAACTGACCGCTGCGATAGGGACCGGTGCTCGGGTACGCGTTGCGAATGGTCGTGTTGCCAAACTGAATTTGTAACCGGCCGATATTCGGCGTATTCCACACCGCGTCGGTCAATCGCCCATCGAGAACAGGTGAAGCAAACGTACCGGCACCCGGGACGGTCAATTCTGGTCCAACGGGAGGCAGTGGATCTGTGAGTCCAACACTGGGACGAGCATAGACTCGCAGATGGTGGTATGCCGAGGCATTCCCCCACGGGCATTGCAACCAGGCACGCGTCCCCGACTGCTTTGTGGTATCTAACGGCCACTCGTAGTCAGCATCATAAATGGAAAGGCTATACATCACGATGTCGCCGTTTGTGCCGGTTACATCATAGCCAAACGTCCGCAGGTTGATCTTGAATTCCATGACATAGCTGGTATCGTTCCCGGTATCGTTGTTCTGCCAACCCTGCACGGTTGTACCTGCAGCCCAGTAGCGCTGGTTCAGCGAATCGGGACGCGGAGCGTAGGGTGAGCTACCCCAGAAGCCGAGATAGGCAGGCATGCGTCCGGGCTGGTCTGCAAGCGTATCCGCCCACGGCTCTTTCACCCAACCATAGAAAATTTCTCCTGCACCAACCGGTCGCGCAGTCTGCTGCTTCTGGCGGATGTTGGAAAGGATCCCGTCGAACTTGTTGAACGGCCCACCGCCAATGGATTTGTCTTGGATGCGAACTCCGACATAGAGGCTATCGGCCTTCACCAGGAATTTGATGGTGGCTTTCATCGAGTCAAGCACCTGCTGGCGACCGTTCTCGAAAAACCAGCCGCTGCCGGGAATCGGCAACATGGCGGGGTTGCCGTATTGAATCTTCACCGATTCCGCTGAGGCCCATGCCGCTTCATTGAGGCGCCCGTCCACCGTCATGGTTTGGGTGGTGGTGCGCGCCCAGATCACGTCCGTTCGTGTCGTCTGCCCGAAGGTCACGGCAACGATCAGAACGGAGGCAAGCATCATGAACAAGAGTTTCTTCATGACGTGTATCTCCTTGTGTTTGTGGATTGATGAGGGACTAGTGATGAACTCTCCGGGTGAGCAGTGATGCTCATATCCCGAACGAAGAACTGCAACAACGTTGCTCTGTACAACTTCCCGCCGATGATCACCTCCTTCCATAGGTATTGGATTCATGATGAAGTGGATGTTGAATTCGTACAACCGCAGGATTCTCGAAGACTGAGTTTGGTAGGTAGGACGACCTGTTGCTTGACGTGTGTGTTCTTGTGGCGCACCGCGTGCAGCAGAGTCTCGATCGCCCTCACGCCGAGCTGATGAATACCTACCTGCACTGAAGAGAGGGTTGGGGTGAGGAACGACGCGATCGGTACATCGTCGAAACCGGCCAAGGCAATATCTTCGGGTACCTGTATGCCCTTCTCGCGCAGAGCACTCAGTGCGCCGATAGCCATTGAGTCGTTGCTGGCAAAAAGCGCCGTAGGTCGCGGCGACAGATTCAGGAGCTGTATTGCCGCATCGTACCCCGACGACTCACTGAAAACCCCGGAAAGCTCCAAACGCTCGTCTAACTCTCCTCCGAATTGACGCATCGCATCGCGGTAGCCGCGCAAACGCTCGGCTGCATCGAAATTCTGCTCCGTTCCCTTGATGATTGCAATGCGGCGATGCCCGTGCGAGAGCAGATGTTGCGTCATGGCAAAGGCACCGCCGTAATTATCAATGTTGAGGGCATCGAACTTATCGGATTGAACATAGCAGTTGAGCAACACGACAGGGAGCGAATGCGGGAGGTTTTCATTCAGGGTCTCAGCATCAATGTGCGGCGACATGATCACGAGGCCATCGACGCGCCCTCGCATCATTGTGAGCGCGGCTTGGATCCCCTGTTTGTTGTTGTGAGAACTGGAAACAACCAGGTGGTAATGGGATTGCTGTGCAGTCTGATCACTGCCGCGCAAAACCTCTGAGAAGAATTCGCCAAAGAGGTCTGGCAGGAGAAGCCCGATGGCATCGGTTTTCTGCGTTGAGAGACTCCGCCCCAGAGCATTCGGCACATACTTCAGTCGGCGGGCAACCTGCCTCACACGGCTCCGTGTTTTCTCATCCACAGGTCCAACATTGTTGAACACACGCGAGACCGTTGCAATGGAGACTCCTGCCTCACGCGCAACATCTTTGATTGTGACCATCAGCTTACCTATGCGGTGAACTCCGGATGATCCGATGAGAGCTTTGATGTGTTTCGGATCAGGACTCTGCGGAAAGTCGAGGATGAATGTAAACGTTTACACCGACAGGCACAAAAAAACCGACTTTCGGCAAGTCGCTTATGTAAGCGTTTACAATATAACAATTCGATAATGGTTTGTCAAGTGAATTTTTACGCGCCGATGGGTGGTTACAAAATCTGTCTGATCCTACTTTAGGCCAATAACCGCCAGCATCCTTCCCGATCTCTCACGATCTCTCCGGTAGGAGTGGAAGAGCGAGGACTGACAAATTGTGCAAGAGGAACTGACCTCGATCGAGGAGAGAGGGACATGCGACGCAAGCAACTGCGCGGCATTGGCATTCTTCAAATCGACAAAAAACCTCCCCCCTCGTTGTCGGACAAATCGGGCATCAAACAGAGTTGCGACCTCTTCACCAACCTCGTAACAACAGTCGCCCGCGGCAGGGCCGATGAAAGCTGCAATGTCGGCGGTTCGGCAGGAGAAGTCTTTCACCATCCTCTCAATCGTACGCTCGGCGATCCTTTGCACTGTCCCGCGCCATCCTGCATGAACAGCCGCGACGACCCCTCTCTCGCTATCGAAGAGCATAAGGGGAACACAGTCCGCAACACTGACCCCAAGAAACACCCGCCGTCGATTCGTAATGAGCGCGTCACAGTCAGGATACAATCCGGGTTCATGTACCGTCCTGACCGTTGCGCTGTGCACTTGCATCGGAAAGGCAAGCTCATCAGGCCTGATGCCCAATCTACCGAAGAAGAGTTCCTGGTTGGTCCGCACATTCGACTCCTTATCTCCCACCTTGAACGAAAGATTCATCCCGAGCGGTTCTGGACTGACACCGCCTGTCCGGGTGCTCATCCCAAACAGTACAGTATTTTTCTTCTGGAGACGCTTAGCTTGCAGAATGATAAGATTGTTCATGGAGGTGTGAATCATCAGTTGGAATGCGGATGATAACTGTTGTTCCTTCATCCAGCTTGCTGTCGATGCGTATCGAGCCATGCAAATCGTCGATCGTCTTCTTGACAATGGCAAGTCCCAGACCCATGCCATCTGTTTTGGTAGAGAAATTCGGCTGGAACAGCTTGTCCTTGACCTCGTCCGGGATACCACTTCCGAAATCCTGAATGCGGACTTCTATGTCATGGCCTTCCCTCGACGTTGCAACGATAATCCTCCCCTGGTTGCCCATCGCCTGGACGCCGTTTCGAATAATGTTGATGAATGCGCGACGGAGTTCCTCCCTATCCGCCATGATGGGAGGTAAATGCGGATCGAGATGCTCTTCCAGTGTCACCCGCTTGTCCTGCTCGAAGAGACTTGTTGCTTCACGCAGGACATCGTTCACGCTGCACTGCTCGAGATGTGCTTTTGGCATCCGGGCAAACCGCGAGAACTCCGACGCAATGCGGCTCAGCGCGTCCACCTGGCGGATGACCATCTGGCTCACTTCCTCGAAGATTTCGTCAAAGTTCTCCACCTTGTCCCGATACGTTTGCTGCAGGTGTTGCAGTGCCAGCTTCATCGGCGTCAGTGGATTCTTGATCTCGTGCGCTACCTGTTTGGCCATCTCTTTCCAGGCAAGCTCACGCTCGTACTGCACCAGGTTTTCCCGGCTTTGCTTCAGATCGCGTGTCATTGCTTCGAACGATCGAATCAACTCGCCGATTTCGCCGTCGGCCTTGGCGCGCACCTTGACGTCAAGGTCGCCGTAGGAGACGTGTTTCGTTGCTTCGGTGAGTGAATGGATCGGCGCAGCTATTCGGTTTGCCAACGTTGTCGCAAGCACGGTTACTACAATGACGATGACCGCATAGATACCGAACAGCAGTGCGTTCGTTCGCGCGACGTCTTCCTCGATCTCCTCCTGACGGTACAGAGCGGGCACAGCAATTACCCCCTGGATGCTTCCGTCGTTCGCAAGCAACGGTTTGTACCCAACTGCGTACCGGTACAACCCGATATTCTCCGCTTCCACATGAAAGCGTTGACCTCGGAGGAAAATCCCTGCGTAGGCCGATCCGCTCAGCCGTCTGTCCAAGATTCCCGTGTCGTACAGCTCGCGCCGGCTGCTGATGGCAAGCATGTTGCCCACATAGTAGTTGAAATCGGACCCCATCTTTGTTGCAAGCGCCTCTGTACGTTTCTGCGCGCTGCCTCCCTGCTCATCAAGGATAGCTTGTTCCACTTGTGCAGTTTCTTGCCTCAAACGCTCCGCAAGTTGCTCCTCACGGCGCTCAGACGCGAAGGTACGAACATAAACTGCAATAATGACAATCGGCACAAGCGCTACCACAACAAAAGCAATGAGCAGTTTGTCGCGAAAGCTCAAGTGATATGGATCCCCCCGCACCCATCGAATCAGCAGCACGAGTATGAGGGAGCCAATCAACACAATCGCATAATAGATCAGTGTCCTGACGATGCCGATGAGATGCCACTGGAGACCGAGTCTTTCCAAATAAAGCCCAATGAACTGATTCCTCGAATCAGGACGCCGGACAAAATACGCGTCGTAGCCTTTCCCTCCAATATGCTCCTCAACCCACGCGGATACTGTTGTCGAATCGTGAAATGCTATTCCGGCTGCTTTCGGCAGCTTATAG
The DNA here is from genome assembly GCA_964539775.1 of uncultured Chitinophagales bacterium. Classification (GTDB taxonomy): domain Bacteria; phylum Bacteroidota; class Ignavibacteria; order UBA10030; family UBA6906; genus CAADGV01. Next base: position 21,024 of record CAZIKE010000038.1, on the reverse strand, counting down.
CCCAACGGCAACTCGACCGTTGAAGCGACGAGTGAGTCTCCCTGGAATTCGCAAAGTGAAATAGAACGATAAAATGACTCGACGTTTTCTTGAGAAGAGATGCGGAATACCGTTGGTGCCTCGCCTCTAAACAGGAACTGTTGCGCAACAGCAATGGTAACCACCCCGTACCCAAGCACACTGTCCGCTGCAATGATGGGGATCGAGCTGGAGTAGACTCTGACAGCGTTGACCCCTGAGCCAACGTAATGGACACTGACCTTGTTCCCCTGCTTGTCCAGAACATCAAGCAGATCAGCCGGTGTTTCTGCAACTTGTTCACCTATTGCAAAACGACTCAGTTCCTCTCCCGTAGGTGTCAGCAGAGCGAACAGGCAGTTGTACCCCTGCCGTCCCGCGATACTCATCGCCCAACACCTGAATGGAAGCCGTTCGATCTCTTCCCGCGAACCGTACAGAAGAACATCCAGTGTCTCGTCCGTCAAGAACTGATGGAGAGACTCCTCAACCACATATTTGATCCACGCGTCAGTGGGACGGAGCACATCACGAGCAATCGCTTCCACACGTTCGCGGTCTCGTTCACGAATCCCATCGTAGAGCACAGGATAGAAGAATAGCGCCGAGAGGGCAAGGACAACAACGGCGTTCCCAAACGCAAGCGGGGAGGCTTCCCTTCTCCCCTTTCGTGATTGGAGATAGAATGTGAACAGAAGGATGGCAACACCAAACGACAGACGAAATGGAATAGAAAGGAGCGGCGTTTCCTGTACGATCTGAAACAGAAATCCGGCTGCAGTGTAGAGAGCAAGAACCGCGCCCCAACCAACTGCCGGAGTGCGTGCGCGTTTTGAACCTGTTTCGAACATCGCAAGCAGATACCACGTGAGGCCCACAGCAACCATGATGAGGCAAAAACTGATGACAAAAATGTTAAACACCATCAGTCCAAGCTCGAACGATGGGATGATCACTGTCGGATCGTTGAAGCGCAGGGTAGAGTCATACACCGCACTTCGAATCACGGCCGCAACACCTCGCAGTGAAAGGAAGATGAACGCCGTGATTGCGACGCCGATGAGAAGTTGGAGAGGAAGAGACCTTGGGCGCCAGAGCGAGGCGTGGACGATGCGACCACCAACAAGCTGCGCAATGAAGGCAATGTTGGCGAACAACGTCATCGACGTGAGCGTCATATCGCCGATGGACTTTGCAAGACCGCCGCCGAATTTGGAGGCAAAGTGGCCCGGATCGAAGACACTCATGGAAAGGAAGATGGAGGGTACATCGAGCCACAAGAGGAGATACCGCACAGTCCACAACAGAACTGTGACCGATACGCAACGCACCCACAAGGATGATTGCTTCGCCAACCATCGCACGGCAAGCAAGGTAAGGAATCCCACGAGGATTGTCAGCAGAGCGACGTTGAGGTGTGCAAAGCTGCCGGCAATGCGCTCGAGATAGGCCGACCGCGAGAGACGTAAGATGCTTGCAACGCCCAACTTCCTTCCGTCGATTCCCAGGATAACGGTGGAGAGGTAGCGGCCATCGCTGCGGGGTTCAACCTCGTCGCCATAACTCAGCTCTACATTCACTCCCAGCTCCCTGCTGAGCTGTTCAGAAAGGCCTGCACGCCGGATGAATTTGTTACTAAGAGGATAATTCATCTCCACAGCCTTACGGATTAGTACTGCGCCGTAATAGGCCCCTTCAACTCGTACCGGTGTGATGACAAACAGATGGGAGAAAATAGGACCGCGTGTGATGTAGGAGGTCAACTCGCCGCGCAGCGCAATGCGTATTTCACGCGGGTCGACCGTGCCGCTTCGTCCGTGCCATGCAATGAGCGCTCCGTTCCTGTCGTAGATCTCAACCCCGACATCCTGCCTGTTCGCCACTCGCGCTGCCCGCTCGAACAGCGCGCCCAGGTCCGTGGATCGTCCTATGAGATACGAAGTAACAACCTCGTCTCGTGCCAGCTCGGCTGCTATTCGTCGCGCATTCCGCTGCACCAGCACGAACGCTCGCGTGACCGCTTTGAGTTGCTCCGCGCTTTTCTCTTCAACAACGGCGCTCCAGTTCCTTTCGTAGTACGCGAGTGTCAAACGCTCGGCAAGGAAGGAAACGCCCAGCACCCCCAAAATAGCAAAGACGATTCCCAAGGATCGTCTTTGCAATTTCTCGATCGAGACCATGGACCGTAATGGGGAGAGCATCGCTCCTCAGTACACAGTGATTTCGGCAATCACCCAGTTCGTGCCTGATGCCATGAGCGATACATACACCTGAGTTACTTCGCGCGCGCCTTTATGGCTAAACACAATAGAGCCTGTCGCAAACGGGGTCCCCTCATTCTCGCCAACGCCCGAAAACTCGAAGCTCAAGACCTTACGCGCCTTCAGGTACTTCTCAAGGATGTAGTGCGCGTGATTGGCGCTGTAGTAACCGCTCTCTTCATTCTTCAAGTTTACCTGCACCTGCGTCCCAAATCGCGAGGAGATTGCTGCAATATTCCCCGTCTCGAAACCGTGTTGAATTTCTTCGAACACGATACGAAAATCCCTCGGACGCGTGGCCTCCTGGGCCTGCGATGGGCAAGCAAGCAGGAGTATGGACACGAGAAAAAAGACGCACTTCATGATTGCCAGTCGAATCTGCTGTGCAATAAAGCGGAATCCTTATCAAAAATCAATCTACCTTCCGAACTTTGCCTGTTGCTCACGATGGTGCGCCCCGTTTCGATATGCAATGTTGGCCGCAACCCGTGCACCGCGGCTCACGCGCTCCCATTCAAAGGCTACACGATCCTCGGCAAGTGCAGTGACTCGTAGAGCGTAGTACTGGTTATCCCACGTCCACACTACATATCGATTATCGGGCTGAACAGGAACTCGGTGTGTTGGCGACCACCGCGCCGAGACCGATGTGGCGGCAACGGACAAGCCGCCGTTCTCGCCTGCATCCTGGATGTCCGTATCCTCCTTCACCACAAACTCAGGCCCTTCTTCATCGACAACAAAATACAAGTCAACTTCCTGGTCAGCGCATGATACCACCTCCCCGGAGGAGAAATCAAATCCTGATTTCGAAGTCTGAGAGTTGCAATCATACAGGACTGTTTGTTCGATAGGTTCGTCTTTGAGCCACCGGGTCTCCGGCGCAGGGGCGAAAATAACGACTTGCGAAACATTCACAGCGTTTTCCACCACGACCGGTAACGGAACAGGATCAGGGACGGGAGGACGCGTGTCATCACGGGGTGGTTCAGAACGTACAGGTCGCTCTGTATGACCGGGAGGTGGAAGCGACCCCCCATGGCCGCTGTTGCCGATCTCGCGTCGTTGAGCTTCGGCTTGGATGGCACAAAGGAAAGAGAGAACGAGAAAACAATACGCGCATCTCATGGAATCCTCCGCAGGATTGAGCTGAACAAAAAGCAATGGAGAACGGCGCCGCCTGTTCGGCCACCATCAAATCCGTACAAGCGGCACCCGACTTCTCCATTGTCACGTTCCTCGCCCTGTCCCACCATCACCCAACTATCGCAATCACGCACCACCAGCCCTCCCTCCTCCACCTGCACCCATCGCTCGGGCGAGGTTGATCACATCTTAACGCTCCTTCTCTCGATGGGCTGTCGTTCTCTCTCCGCCGGCTCCGGCCGAGCGTTTCAGCAACGGATTCGATTGTTGCAGTTGATATGCCCAATCGAACGTGACGCGACCGGCCGAGAGGTTTGTCACCCGGAACTTCGCATAGTGATCGTCCCACGTCCACACAACGTAGGTATGGCCTGCAACGAGACGAACATCGTGCGTTGGAGACCAGCCGGACGATGGTGCTTCACGGATATCCAGCAGCGATCGTGTCGGACCCATGTCGATGATGTCCGAGTCCTCGCGAACATTCATGTAGAGCGTCCCCTGATAATTCTCAAAGTACATGTCGGCATACAGATCGTTGTAAGGAACAACGCTGTAGCGCGAGAAGTCATACCCGGAGGTTGCCGTCGCGCGGCGGTAATCCTCCAGCACCACACCGTATCCTTCCGGCCGCGGAATATCGTACACAATATCTTTGCTCAGATCGCTTTCGTTGCCGTCGTAATCGAATGCCGTCACAGCATAGTAGTACGTGCTGCCGTTGCGGGCGCCAGTGTCTTTGAAATACGCACTCCGCGCCGAACCGATCAACTCATACCGTCCGTTGTAGGAACCATTGACGTACACGTTGTAGCCTGCGACATCAGGTTCCGGGTTCTCGTTCCAAAACAACTCGATCATGTTATCGCCTGTTTCGGTCCAAAGCCCCCTCGGCGGACTTGGCGGGGTCCGATCCACGTAGTCGTTGGACACCTGACAGCCGCTTGCGAACAAGACCAACAGCATAATCCATGCAGTGCGAACGAGGCTCACATCTCCTCCAGAACTGAAGATCAATGAGTTGTTTCTTGATTCTCGCTTGGGCAAAGTGCATGCCACGGTGAAGATCGGTGGTTTCTTGTCGTGATGAGAGAAGGAGTGATGTTCGGTGTAGCTTCTGGAGGGCAGTCGTCCAGAATTCAAGACGCCCAATAGACTCTGCCGTTGTTGAGAACTCCAATGGACTTGCCGATCAGGGCAAATCCCTGGAACGGTGAGTTCTTGGATTTTGATTTGAACTTCTGGACATCGACGATCCATTCAACCTTCGGATCAATGATCGTCAGGTTGGCCATCTCCCCTTCTCGAATGAGGATGGGCGGAAGATGCAGAATGCGGCGAGGATTGGTCGAGAGTTTTTCCACAATCTGATACAGCGAAAGAATACCTTGGCCGAACAACTCGGTCATCGCAAGGCCAATAGCGGTCTCGAGTCCCACAATGCCGAACGGAGCAAGCTGAAATTCGACCTGCTTATCGTCGAAGGAATGTGGAGCATGGTCAGTGGCAATGACATCGATGGTCCCATCCCGTAAACCCTCTTTGATTGCTTCGACATCATCACGCGTGCGCAACGGCGGGTTCATCTTCGTATTCGTATCGTACGAACGCACGACATCGTCGGTCAGCGTGAAGTGGTGAGGGGTGACTTCGCAGGTAACATTCAGTTTGCTTTTCTTCGCATGCCGTACCAGCTCTACGCAGCCCGCAGTGCTCATATGCGCCACATGATACTGGGCGTCCGTGTACTCCACGAGAGCGATATCTCTGGCAACCATGATGTCTTCGGCAATTGGCGGCATGCCGGGCAGACCGAGAGCTGTGGCGTTGAACCCTTCGTTCATCACCCCACCCTTCGTCAGCGGCAGATCCTGTGCATGCTGGATGATGGGCTTGTTGAACATCTTTGCATACTCGAGCGCACGCCGCATGATCTCTGCGTCGTGCACGGGATCGCCATCGTCGCTGAACGCCACCGCACCCGCCGTGGCAAGTTCGGCCAGCGGAGCCAGCTGCTCGCCCTTCCTCCCGACTGTTACTGCCGCAATAGGATGCACATCAACCAAACCTCCGAGCGCTACCTTCGCTTTGTCGTGAATGAACTTGATGACGGACTCATCATCGATAGGCGGGTTCGTGTTCGGCATACAGGCAACGCCTGTGAATCCCCCCGCTGCTGCCGCCGTGCATCCCGTCAGGATTGTCTCCTTGTACTCAAAGCCGGGTTCGCGCAGATGGACATGCATATCGAAAAATCCCGGAGCAACAATTTTCCCTCTTGCCTCAATAACTTCGGCTGATGGAGAAGCTGCGATGCTCGTACCGATCTTTTCAATTCTGCCGTCAACGATGTGGATGTCTACCGTCTCATCTCGCCCCGAAACCGGGTCGATCAGTCGGCCGTTCTTCAAGAGTATGTTCACGAATCGTCTCTCAGTTTAGAGTCTGTCTTTGGCAACATACCGGAGATCCGTACCGCGCATGCTTATCTCGTCCCCAGCAGGTAGAGCACAGCCATCCGAATTGCAACGCCGTTCAGAACTTGTTGCAAGATGACTGAGTTCTCGCTGTCAGCAACATCGGCGGAGATTTCGACATCACGGTTGATAGGACCCGGATGCATGATGACGATGTCGCGCCCCGCCTTCTCTAATCTTTGCCGCGTGATGCCGTAGAAGTTATGATACTCACGTATCGATGGAAACAACCTGCCTGCATCACGTTCCAACTGAATGCGCAGCACGTTGAGCGCGTCCACGTGCGGCAGGACATCATCGATATGATGGTACACTTCTACGCCCAACTTCTCGATCTCTCGCGGGATGAGTGTAGCCGGGCCGCACACGGAGACTCGTGCGCCCATGGTTTTCAGGCCGTAGATGTTCGAGCGAGCGACGCGGCTGTGGGCAATGTCTCCCACAATGCAGACATGCAGGCCTTCGAGCCGTCCGAATCTTTCGCGAAGCGTATACATGTCGAGCAGGGCTTGCGTCGGGTGTTCGTGTCCGCCATCCCCCGCGTTGATGACACTGGAGTTGATCACTGTGGAGAGATAATGCGGTGCGCCGGCCGCAGAGTGCCGCATAACCACCATATCAATCTTCATGGCCTCGATGTTGCGTGCCGTGTCCTTGAGCGTCTCGCCTTTTGCAACGCTGCTTCCCGCCGCCTGAAAGCCAAGGACATCGGCCGAGAGTCTTCGTTCGGCAAGCTCAAAGGACAGCCGGGTGCGCGTCGAGCTTTCGAAGAAAAGATTGACGACCGTCTTGCCTTGCAGCGGCGGTACTTTCTTGATAGGTCGTTCGAGTACTTCGCGAAACGACACCGCAGTATCGAGGATCAGTTGAATATCCTCCCGCGGCATCCCGTCAAGTCCGAGCAGATGACGACACGTCAGCGGCATATCCTTTACTCCTCCGGGTGCATCAGAAGCACTTCATCTTCTCCATCGACTTCCTTCATATGAACACGAATAGACTCGGCGGAAGAGGTGGGGACGTTCTTCCCGACGAAGTCCGCCTTGATCGGAAGCTGACGGTGCCCACGGTCGATCAGCACGGCAAGCTGGATCGTGCGTGGCCTGCCGAGGTCGATAAGTCCGTCGAGCGCGGCACGAACCGTCCGACCCGTGTACAGTACATCGTCCACGAGTATTACGTCTTTGTTGTTGATGTCGAACAGAATGTCCGTCCCCTTCATCTGCGGTTGTTCGAGCTTCCCCAACAAATCATCACGATAGAGCGTAATGTCCAGATACCCGATGGGAAGGTTCACGCCCTCAACCTCCTCGATCTTCCTGGCGATTCTCTTCGCGAGGTACTCGCCTCTCGTTCGAATCCCGACGATCGCAATGTTGGCTGCCCCCTTATTCCGTTCCAGAATCTCGTGAGCCAGACGCGTGATCGTTCGGTCGAGACCCGCAGCGTCTATGATCTTAGCCTTTAGTTTCCTCATGGGAACTCCTGTGCCACAGCTTTTTGCCCTGGCCATAAAAAAACCTCCAATCCCATCCGGGACGGAGGTTTGAGTTGAGACGTCAGACATGAACCGATCATTGTGCTTCCCTTGCCTGCCTCACTGTGCAGGATTTAAAGGGTGAGTAAATGCTTCCTGTGCTGGACGCTGATGGATTTTCCGCCACAGGCGGATCAGCCTCCGGCTGAGAACCATCGACCTGCTCGTGGACGCTGATGGATTTGAACCATCGACCTTACGCGTGTGAGGCGTACGCTCTGAACCAACTGAGCTAAGCGTCCGGACTTCCGCCACTAAAATACGGATTGAAGGAGGGAAAGTCAATCACGAGTTGCCACGGAACTCTCACCACCCCTAATGATGAACAAGGAGCGTCCATCCAAAGTAGCGAAGCCTCTCTTACTCTCTCTTGTTGAAGAGCGTCGTGTGCTTAACTAAAACTGCTTCCCTTGCCAGGCTAATCCCATAGTCTCGTTGATGCTTGCTCCAGTAAGGTCGGCGCCTGTGAGATCGGCATCGGTGAAGATGGCGTTGTTGAGGTTGGCCCTGCTGAAGTTGACCTGCGCCAGGTTGCGGCCTGTGAGGTCGGCCCCGCTGAGGTCCGGTACGACTTCGGGATTACTCTTCCGCCAGGCGTTCCAAAAACTTACCCCCTGCGACAGTACATCGAGATGGGTCTTGTTTGCCATGGATGGTGCTCCTTTGGTGTTGTTTGTGGGGATTGATGATTGATGGCTGATGCCGTGCTCGGTGTGCTGTGCAGGAATGAGAGTGATCATTGCTGGCGCAACCTACGCAGAAAGGGCCCTAAAGGCAAGGACATTCTCTGACGAAACGAAAAGCCCCGACAACAACCGATCGGGGCTTGAACGAAAACCATCAACGGATTCATCACCGCGCAAGCAGAAGTTTTCTCGTCGCCACGAAATCCCCTGCCCGGAGCTGATAGTAGTAGACGCCGCTCGGCAGGCCAGCCGCGTCCCACGTCACCACGTGGCTTCCCGACGTTTTCATTTCATTCACCAGCGTTGCTACCTTACGACCTAACACATCGTACACCCTCAACGACGTAAACCCTGATACCTGAAGCGCGTAGCGGATCTGCGTGCCGGTATTTCCATCGGCGGCGAATCCGCCTGTGGCGGAGAACGGATTGGGATAGTTTTGTGCCAGCGAGAACTCCATGACAGTCGGCGGACTCAGTTCCACAACTCCCGTCAGCACATCTACCTGGATGGGATCGGTGAAGTGAGCGCTACCATCGAGATCAATCTGCTTCAGGCGGTAAAGCCATGTGCCGGGAGTGGCAGTCACATCCACATATTCATAGTGTTGCGGCTCGAGCGTCGTCCCATGCCCGGGCACGAAGCTGGTGGGAACCGTCTGGAACGGTTGCGACCGGCTGTGGGTCTTTTGTACCTCAAAACCATAGTTGTTGATTTCCGAGATCGTTCCCCAACGCAAATGCACATGGCCCCCGCCGATGACCGTTCCGGTGAAGTATGCCAACTGAACTGGAAGAGCCGATGCAGCAAGGTTACCGAATGCGGTTGCCCAGCGGCCATCTTCACTGCCGATAATAGTACCGCGTGTTTTCGCATATTCATTGAATATCCAGAATGAACCATCCGACGGATCAATCGCCGCCCCGCTGTAATCGCCCCATCGGTTCCTTGGTCCGCCGAATGTGCGGATGTAATAATCAAGTCCGGTCCTCAGCACACCGGAGCCGCGATTCGTTCCGGGCGGGTCAGCCGAGAATCGTCCTGTAAAATAGGCCCCGGGGTAGATTGATGATGCAGATGCAGAAAAGCCAATCACCGCGTCACCTGTCGAGTTCACTGCAATGGAGGGAAAGAACGTGTACGTACCCGAAGCAATGTCCTCGCCCCCTATGTCGCCTTGATCAGAAAGCGTGATGGCACCGCCCGGGACTGCTGCTGTACTCAGCTTGAACCAATGGGCTGTGGTCTGACTGGCATCGGTACCCGAGCTTGGGATGAGAGTCGCTGCCAACCACAAGAACCCACTGCGCCAAACAGCATTCAACGCTCTTCGGTCATTGACCTCCACCAGTGTTGCTGTCCCTGACTGCGGCGCATCGGGAAGCGGTGAGGTGCCGTCGGCATCAATGTCTCCCACAGCCACAAACTCGTCCGTAAATGTTGGTGTTCCAAGCGGGTCATCAACGCGAACAACCTGAACGAACTCGAAACCACCACTTGTTAGACCGGAATAAGAGACCAGAAACGTTCCAATCAAACCTGCACCGCCCGGAACCCCGCCAGCACCGAAGACATGTGCTGGTTGTGTCGTTGTGGCAGTGCCTGCACTCGCGTACGGATTATGCACCGTCACTGTCGCGGCTCCCCCGCCGTAGAAGCCCCCGACGACCCCCTTGTGCACAATCCAGAGGCGGACACCCCCGAAAGCAGAGCCGGGCGAAAACTGGAACATGTTGTTCGTGATATACACCGCGTCTTCATCAATAGCAAATCCAGGATAGTCGGCCCAATACTCAAAGCCGCTGATAACGGTTTTTGCATCAATCGAGGTATAGTACCAGTCTGCTGTTGTTGCGGTTCCAGGCGAACTGGTCTTCGAGACTGCCAGGAAGATCTTCGAGACATTGCCCGGGTCGGGATTTGTACCTGTAGCAACTTGTTCCAATGTCACCACAACAAACCGCCCGGCATACTGGTCGTAGATGACTTTGGGATCGAACGTTCGAGTAGCGGGAGTGAGAGAAGAGAAGAAATCGGCAAGAGCATCGCGGAAGATGAGCGTGCCGGTTTTCGTGCGCGCTTCGATCATCGTATTCACAACACCAATAACACGATCAGGCCCGGCAGCAGCATGAGGATCGGGAGGAATGAAATAGAATCCACCATTTTCGGTAGGATTATCGTCGAAGTCGAATCCGTCGAAGCTTGTACCGAGAACAGGGCTGAAGGGATTCGTGATCGGTGTTGGCGGTAGCGCTTCCGACCGTTGCGGAGGAGGAACGCGAACGTTCCGAGCTTCAATCATCCCTCCCATCAACCCGCCATTTGAAATCATCGGCTCTTCAGTCGGACGAATGCCTTGTCCTTCATTGCCGACTCTCTGCCCGTTCGAGCTTCCTGATTCTCCCCACGCATTCGCCGGGATACATAAGACCACCGCGAAGATGAAAACAACGCGGCCAAGAGCGCGCCGTTGGCGAGCAACCGTCTTGAGAGTGTCCATAATTCCCCCTATGGATTTTTTTTGGTTTATGTGCTTAGTGGGAGAAAGCGAACGCTTGTGAGGAGAGAATCGTGGGGAGGAGATTTCCAGACTGGCGCGTTTTCCCCGGGCCGTTTTGTAAGTGAGAGAACCGACCAAAGTATACCAAGTCCACCGGAAAATAGCAATGACTTTTTAGGACAGTTTTGTCCCCTTTTTCGGCCTTGCATCGAAAGGATTCTCGGGCCAGTCGTGTTTGGGATACCGACCGCGCATGTCTTTGCGTACCCCGGGGTATGCGTTCTGCCAGAAACTCTGGAGGTCCTGTGTAACTGCTAACGGCCGATGAGCCGGAGAAAGCAGATGCAGCATAACCTTGATCTTGCCGCCGGCAATCGTGGGGGTTTCCCGTTCTCCAAGGACCTCTTGCAAGCGCACGGCAAGGACGGGAGGGTCGGTGTGGTAATCAAGCGGGATGCGCGATCCCGTCGGAACAGTCAAATGGGTCGGAGCCAGGCGGTCGAGCAGGCGCAATTGCTCGTGCGAGAATTGTGCTCGCACAATCTTCCCCATGTCGAGCCTCTGAAGTTGCGAGAACCTGGCCATGCCCGACACAAACGGCCCCAACCATTTCTCCAGTGTACCAAGCAGATGATGATCGGAGAGATCCGGCCAATCGCTCTCCACCAACGAGCGAGCACGAAGCCACTCGCTGCGCGTTCGCAGAGAGAGTGCATCCTTCGTCCACGGAAGAATATCGAGACCGCGCTTACGAATTACATCCAGGAGCAACGAACGAAGAATGTCTTGAGAGGGCGTGCATGAAGTCTCCGCCACTTCCAACGCACCGAGTCGCGTTACACGCCGACTGAGTATCCTTTCACGCTCCTCATCCCATCGTACCTCTTCATTGGTGACAAGTTGGTCGCGGAACGCGTTGCGAAGGTCCTGTTCCGAAACCGGTGCGGCAAGAAGGATGCGCACTTCACTTCCCACCCCATCAACTTCGCCTACAGCAAGCCAACGCTCACGCGAAAGCATGCTTCCCTTTGGCAGGATAGCGCCCGTGCCCCCCGCAAGCTGATAGCGCAATCCATTTTGGTCGCGCCGTTTTCCCACACGTTCGGGATACGCAAGGGCGAGTAACACTCCAAGTGCTTGCTCCAAACCTCCGTCGTCTCGTACTCCTATCATCTCCCTGAAACGTTCAGCCTGCCGTCGTGCCCTCTCAACCACAAAGCGATCACGGAAACGACCGCTTCGAAGAATCTGCCATCGTGAGGCAAGATCAACGTCTTTATCCCTTTCTCCGTGCAGCAAGTCGCGCTCCTCCAGCAGAGCCGCAACATCGCAGGCAAGCGTGCCAAGGCCAAGCTCCTTGCCGCGGAGAATCATATGTGCCAAGCGAGGATGGACAGGCAACTCTGCCATTGCACGACCATGAGCGGTGAGGGCTCCACTGGGGTCGAGCGCATCGAGGCGTGTGAGAAGCACCCGCGCCTGTGCGAGATGTGCAGTCGGTGGCTGATCGAGGAACTGAAGATGCTCCCCTTGCGGGTCACCCCATCGTGCAAGCTCCAGTGCAAGCCCTGCAAGATCACTCACAAGGATTTCTGGAGGATGATAACGCGGAAGTTCGGCGTGCTGCTTCTCTGTCCAAAGGCGGTAGCACACTCCCGGTTGTTGCCTTCCTGCACGTCCACGCCGCTGCTCGGCGTTGGCTTGCGAGACGGGAAGAGTGACGAGACCTGTCATTCCTCGTCGTGGATCGAAACTGACGGCCCGCATCAGTCCTGAATCAATCACAACACGCACGCCGTCAATCGTTAGGCTTGTTTCGGCGATGTTTGTGGCAAGAATGACTTTTCGTTTACCCGCAGGTGCCGGCCCTAAAGCAGCGTGCTGATGTTCGAGAGGCGCGTCGCCGTAGAGTGTTACCACGATAGTGTCGCCGGGTAGTGTCTTGTCCGCCAGCAACTGCTCGACGCGACGGATCTCTCGCTGGCCCGGAAGGAACACGAGCATATCGCCGCTTTCCCTGTGTAACGCACGTTCAACAGCATCAGCCACGACCGTTTCAATCCTGTCGGACAACTCATGTTGGGCGTAGTGCGTCGCGACGGGGAATGCTCTGCCCTCACTTTTCACAACCGGCGCATTGCCCAAAAGGGACGCGATTCTTGCATCATCGAGCGTTGCAGACATCAGGAGAATCCGCAAGTCCTCACGGAGATGCCTCTGCACATCGAGCGCGAACGCAAGTCCCAGGTCGGCATGAATACTGCGTTCATGGAACTCATCGAAGATAACAAGTCCAACCCCCGGTAACAATTGCTCCTCGTGCATCATGCGCGTCAGGATTCCTTCGGTCACGACCTCGATCCGCGTCCGGCGCCCCACTTTGCTTTCGCCTCGGATGCGGAAGCCGACCGTTGCGCCCACCCGCTCGCCGAGGAGTTGCGCCATGTACAACGCGGCGCGCTGTGCTGCAAGCCTGCGTGGCTCCAACATGACGATCTTCATCCCTGCAAGCCATTTCTCCTGCAGCAGTGCGAGAGGCACGCGCGTTGTTTTCCCCGCGCCGGGGTCGGCGGAAAGAAGAACCGTGTGCGATTCACGCAGAGTCGCAGTCAGTTTAGGGAGAATGCCGTCAATGGGAAGCATTGCTATGGGGCACTTGGGCTCAATCCGTGCATCCTTCGTTTCATTTGTAGCTTCTCCCTCACCGCAAGAACAGCAACGCCACACCACCTACGGCGACAACCGCACCAATGTACGCTCGCACGCCGAGCCGTTCTTTGTAGAAGAACCGTACCAACGGAAGCATCAAGACCGGAACAATGGCCATGATGGTCGCTGCAACTCCCACGTTCGTATGCTCGATGGCAATGAGGCTGAACGAAATACCGAGGAAGGGCCCGAGCACAGAACCTGCCGCAGTGAAGTAGAACGCTACACGTTTTGTCCTGAACATCCTCACGGGGTTTTCATACCGTCGCGTTGCAGCGGCAACAGGTAAGAGCAACACAAGCGACGATGCAATGCGAACCGCCGTTGCCACAAATCCATTCACCTCCCCTTCTCGGAACGCCAGCTTTGCAAAGATCAATCCTGCGCCCTGGCATGTTGCAGCAAGCAACGCCAGCACAATGCCTGTCATGGAGTTTGCAATCAACGAAGATGCGTCGGGGTTTCGTTCCAGAACGACAATACAAATTCCCGTCACCGTAATGGCAATGCCGAGGATGCCGATGGTGGAGAGAGTTTCATCCAACAGTCCATAGGCAAGCACGGCCGCGATGGCAGGAGCAAGCGACATCATCAGCATCGTGACACGGGCACCGATTTCCTGAAAGGCTTTGAAGAGAAAGCTATCGCCCAGTGCAAGTCCGATGATGCCGCTGATACTGAGGTTCAGAATCTGCGTCGAGGAAAGCGAGATACGGAATCGTGCTATGAGAAGAAGGAGACCAAGAGAGCTTAGGGCAAGAATCAACCTTGTGACGTTCACCTGAAACGGATCCACCCGCCGTGTAGCAGAGGCAAACATCAATGCACTACCCGACCAGCAACACGCCGTTACCAATGCGCTGAGTTCGCCAAGAAACGGCATGCGTTCTACCGGAAAAAGGAATTGAAACGAAAAGACACGCCGGTGACCGGCAGCTTGAAAAGCCGCGCGGCGTTCTCGTACATGATCTTGTCCATCTCTTTCGCCGGCAGCTTTATTTCTTCCATGAACTCCAGATACGATTCCATCGAAGAGATGGGCCAGTCGGTACCGAACAGGACGTTGTCCGCTTCGACGCCATACAGCAACATGTCGTGTAACTGCTGACGCATGTAGCGCTCGAAGCGGTCGGTAAAGTCGCCCAGCACCAATCCCGAAATATCCGTGTACACGTTCTTGTTCTTGTACACCACCTCCATGCAGTCCCGAATCCACGGGTTACCGATGTGGCAGATCACGAAATTCACATGGGGATGATCAACGGCAACTTCATCGATATGGAGTGGATGTGCGAACTTCACTTTTCCTTTCGGGTCATACGTATCACCGGAGTGAATCATCACCGGCACACCGAACTCTTCCGCCAGTGCATAGACCGGTTCCAGTTTCGGGTCGAACGGGTAGAACGGCTCGTAGCCGGGGTAGAGTTTCAGACCGCGCACGGAGCCTTCTTTCAAATAGTCTCTCACTTCATCGAGATACTCTTGTGTGAAGTTGAGATAACTGACTCCAGCAACAACATAGATGTTGTTGAGCTGACGCGTCGCGTTCACCACGTCTCGTGTCGAGGGACGGCCTGGCCTGACTTTGTATGATGTGAGAACAAGCGCAATGTCAATCCGGTTGCGACGCATCTGCAGTTGAAGGTCGTCCAGACACTTCTGCAGCGATTCGAGATCCTCGTTGTGGTAGTTGTTGAGATGGGTATGGCAATCAATGATCATGCGGAGCGTTACTTCTTCCAGAGTTTGTCGAGGATGTGTGCAGCCCACTCCCTTCCGCCCAATCCAAATGCGAGTGCGAGTGCAAGGCACAGGGCGCCGAAGGCAATCTGAAATGCCGAAACGAGAATCTGTCCACCGATGGCTAACTGTTCCAGCGCGACAGAAAAGACAAAGACAAGGATTGCCCACTGGGCGATTGTGCTCATCACTTCCGCACCTGTTATGCCGATGTTGCTGAAGTACGTGAAGACTACGCCTTTGACGAACCGCGCAAACAGCGCGCCGAACATCAACACCAGCACGGCGACAATCACGTTGGGAATGTACAGGATAATGCGGTTGAACAACTCCGCCGCCGACTGCAGGCCGAGACTGTTCAGCAGCGCAAGGATCACCGTGAAGAGGATGAACCAATAGATGAGGTTTGCAACAATGGTTGTGGTCGTGTACCGAACACCACCCTTCATGAGAAAATCGTCAACCCCTGATTTCTCGGCAGCGACATCAAGACGGACGAAGGTCAGGAACTTCAAGGCAAGCTTGCGCACCAGTTTTGCCATGAGCCAGCCGAGGATCAGCAACACGAAACTGCCGACGATGTGCGGCAGGAAGACACTCAAACTGAGCCAGAAGGTTTCCAGGGAATTCAGAAAGGAACGCAACTGCTCCGACATGCTCTTCCAGTGCTGTGAACGAAATGGGGCTGGGCATACGATAGAGAATTTTGGGGAGAAGTTCTATTCATACAAACATTCCCTTTCCAGCTGCGAGCGGTGTGAAAAGTTCTTGGTGTAGCGCCTGAACAGCGCGGGAGATTGCCGTTTCCTGAATGACCATCGTGAGATTAATCTCGGAGCCTCCATGCGAGATCAACTCCACATTCACCCCTGCATGATCGAGCGCCGTAAACACCTTTGCTGCGATGCCTTTGGTGTATTTCATATTCTCCCCCACCACACACAACACTGCGCGGTTGGGCAGCACCTCGACGTCTGCAAACTCCCGTAAGGCCGTCTCGATCAAACCCAGATGTTTCGGGTCATCCACCGTAAGGGAGACACCAATCTCGGACGTCGCAATCACGTCCACAGCTTTCTTGAATCGAGCGAACACCTCGAAGAGGCGGGCGAGGAAACCGTGCGCCATCAACATGCGGGTGCTTTCGATGTTCACCACCGTAATCCCTTTTTTGTACGCAACCGATTTCACGATGCAGTGCTCGGAAGAAATGTTCTCCCTGGCAATGAGCGTACCGTCCGCATCAGGGCGTTTGGCGTTCAGCACGCGAACAGGAATGCCTTTCTCGATCGCGGGAAGAATCGTCTTTGGGTGGAGAACGCGTGCGCCAAAGTATGCCAGTTCAGCCGCTTCACGGAATGTGAGATAGCGGATCCTTTTTGCGTCGCGTACCAGCGTCGGATCGGCAGTGAGAATGCCATCAACGTCCGTCCATATCTGAATCTCCTCGGCACCCAACACCGACCCAAACAGCGCCGCTGAATAATCGGACCCTCCCCTGCCGATCGTCGTTGGCGTGCCGTCCAGCGTCGATCCGATGAAACCCTGCGTTACGACAACACAACCCGGCACAAGGAACGGCGTGCAGAGTTCTTGTGACCGCGCTTGAAGCAGATGCATCTGCGGAACAGCTGCCGTAAACTGATCGTCGGTAATCATCATGCGCGTGGCATCGACGAGTCGGGCATTCATCCCTTGCTGCTGCATGTAGGCGGTGAGAAGAAAGGAGGAGAGCCTCTCGCCGTAGGAAGTCAACTGGTCGGTAAGCCTCCCAAGCTCATCGGGCGGATGCAGGGTGAGCTGCGACGCCCGTTCAAGGTCTGCAAGCATTCGTTCGAATTCCTCACGATGCTTGTCAAGCTGCAGGTCGTCCCAAATGCGCAGGTGGCGTTGCTTCAGCATCGCCACCTCTTTGCCCGCCTCATCATTGCATCCACGCGCAATGGCCTGCGCGGTGTGGACGAGGGAGTTGGTTACGCCTGCACAGGCCGAAAGAACCACAAGCGGTGCGCGATGCAATTCCCGTTGCACGATACGTGCAACCGTGCGCATGGCGGATGCGTCCTCAACAGACGTCCCGCCAAACTTCATGACGATCATGGAGGGAAGGCAACTCCTGACTATGACACATGCTGCTGCCACAGCTACCATAATGAAATGATGAACAGGTGTCAAGTCTGAGGGGAGGTCAAGACGTTTTTTGCATCCGCTCCGGTTCATGCACCCACACGGTGGCGTGCATGATGGCAGCCCCAAACTACATCCACTTATTGCGCTTGAAAATCCACAGCATGCCCACGCCCACCGCAAGCATGAAGAGACTCGCCGCGAGAACACCGTACTCCCACTGCGCGCCCGGAAGGTAGGCAAAGTTCATCCCAAAGAAGCCCGTAATGAAACTGAGAGGAAGGAAGATGGTAGAAATAATCGTCAGCACCTTCATCACCTGGTTCAGGTTGTTGGAGGTGACGGAGAGATACGCGTCGAGTAATCCGGCAACCATATCGCGGTACGAATCGGCAAGGTCGGACATGCGCACCAGGTGGTCGAACACGTTGCGGTAGTAAATCATCTCTTCGGTGGTGATCAGCGAGAACTCCCCACGGGAAAGGCGGTTCAACATCTCTTTCTGGTACATGGCAATGCGACGCACGGTCATCACATCTTTCTTCAGCGAGAGAATCTTCACCATCGTCCGCTGCGTTGGCCGCTTGAACACCTCCTCCTCCATGCTGTCGATCGCTGCATCCAACGCATCGAGGATCGGCGTGTAGTTGTCGACAATATCGTCGATGATAAGGTGGAAGAGAAAATCAGGCCCACGGCCGAGGATCTGACTGTTCTTGCCCAGCATCTGTGCAGCGTAGTTGATGGAGCGGAGCGGCTTGAAATGATGGGTGACAAGAACACGCTGCGAGAGGAAAGCGCTCAGTTGCGTCGTGCGAATCTGCAGCGACTGCCGCATGCCCACTTGCGCCACACCATCTACTTCAATCGGATTGAAGATCACGAACACGTACTCGCCGAAATCCTCCACTTTCGGCAGGTGGCCTTCCTCCTCCTTTCCTTTTTGACAATCCTCGATGGCCAGCGGATGAAGGTCCAACAGCGACACCATCAACGTCTCCTCTTCAGCGTCGGTTGGGTTTTCGAGATCCACCCAAATCATACCCGCCTGCTGCGGCAGAATCTGCGCCAGCTCTTTGATCGAGAGGCGTTTGATTTCATTATCCAGGTAATGATAGATGGTGACCATGCTTCGCTTGAGAAACGGAATGTCGTGTGAGGCAAAAGGAAGATTGGGAATTCTGAGGAGAGAAGCAATCTGCACGTTGCAGAGGGGGCGAGGATCGCATGACGGAGTCGTGTCCCTCCGTGACGGCATGAGCAGGAACACGGCTCCGCCCCGTCCGGCTCGCGTTACGCTTCGACTTTGCTCGCTACATTATTCTCCGGCACCGCGCGCACCCAATCCCCGAAGTTGATCAACTCCTCCATGCGGCACGACCAGACAAGCCTGTCCTCGTACAGGGTGATGTCGGGACAGCCATCGCACATACTCAGCGCGCCGTTCTGCATAAAGTCTGCAGGCTGGATGATCATGACCGACTGCATGTGCAGCTTTTTGAAGAAGAGTTTGGGAGAACGAACAGCATCGTGGAGATAGGCCGTGGCTGCACGCGCAAGTCCTTTATCCATCGGGGACAGAGCAAGCATGGATCGGGCGCGCCCCAAGACCTTCGGGTGTGTGTACGCGAGGTACGAACCCGTCTTCAGATGGTGCAACGTCTGTGCAAGCTCCATGAACTTCGCTCCGGCGTAGCCGTAGATCTTGTCCTTCGTGCCGATACGCATCGTGAGCAACCACTTGAAGTGATCGGGCCGCTCCGTACCGTTCAGGTAAGCACATGGCTGGAAATCGGGGTACTTTTTCCTGATCTCTTGAACGATGTCGGTGGACATGATCGAGATTTCTCGCTCCCCCTGGATCGCGTAAGCAATGGGCGACATATCAATTTTCTTTCCGCCAACGTAGTACTCATAGCCTTTGTGAATCGGCGCGGCACGAAACGCAATGAAGACGAGAATGTGTACAATGTCGATGTGTTTCTGTCCCCACTCAACGATCTCGGGCACATCCTTCAATGTGTGTCCGTAGACAGTGGCGTTGAACGCACAGGAAAGTCCCCCAACCGTGGCAAGCATGTGCGCGTAGTACAATCGCAAATCGTTCAGCTCCACCTCCGTCTTTCCTTTCATACGCGGGCGCTGCTGGCCGCTGTCGATGTGGAACGTGAAGCCGGCGACGCCGGCGTTCTTCAGCGCGCGCAGTTTGTCCATCGTCAGCGCCAACCCGTTCGTATTGATGATAGGCTTCTGACCGTCCTTTGCAATCATCTCCACAATCTTCTCGATCTGCGGATGTGTCAGAGGATCACCGCCCGCAATGGAGACACCGTCGGTCTTGCGCAGACGCTTGAACACGTCCAGCTCGTGGCGGATTTGTTCCAGCGACTTGTGTGCTTTCGGATCGTTATTGCGATAGCACCCATCGCAATACAGGTTGCACGCGCTGGTCGGCTCCAGCCAACTGATCGCATTGTCCGGCAGCGACCAGGGAAGCCGATACAGCTCGTTGTGATCCAACACGTTATTCGATCCTTTCATTGGCACCTCCATGATGTTATTGGGGGAATAAAAAAATGCCTATTCCTCTTCTCATGAAGAAAAAGAAGAATAGGCTTTGTAAATGAACGATGACGGCGGCTCGTGCACCGGATGCCGGCGCTCTATTCGAACTCCTGAAACATCACGGCTGTCGTCAACAGACGCTTCGTAGATGCGTTGACAGAACCTTGTTGTGCACAATCTACTGAACGTCCTCTACAATCGCAAGACGTCATCGGCGAGAACTGTATGCCAATGCGAGGAGGGCGGAATGCTCTGCGCCAATCGTGAAGGAATCAGTCCGTAGCAATCAGGGTTTGCGCTGTGTTATCAATACGCACCGAACCGCATCGAGAACACCACGTACTGGAAGTTGATGCCGTCGTTGTCCTCGAACATGCTGGCGTTGGAGAGATGACGAAACATGTAGAACACCCCAAGGAAGCCTCCAGCCCATGGCACTTCAATACCGGCACTGAGGGTCGGACTGAACAGTACGGTGCTGCCTAATTGGCGCTGGCTGATCTCGCGTGTCGACGTGAGGTTCACGCCTACACCTGCTTCGAGTGAGAAACGCGGGATGTTGTCCGAGAATTGGACACGAGCCATGGGGCCAACACCGATGATGGCATCCAACCCTCGACCCCCATCAAAAAGGGAAAGGCTTTCTTCGAGATACACGAGGACCTTCTCACGCGCATGGAAAAAAATGTAGGCCGGCCTGGAAAGGAAGATGCTACGACGAACAGGTTCGGTCATGGTGGTCCCCTTCCCCAGGCGGATATCAAAATCCCGCATGAGGCTCTGCGCAGACAGTTGGGTTACCGTTCCCATGGTGATCAGGAGCAGCACAAGCCGAAGCAAGCGACGGTGTTTGATGCTTCGAAGCGAAGTCATGATGATTGGTGGGATGAAATTGCTTCATGCTATGGAACTGAGGGAAGAAAAGCAACAACTCCCTGCCCTTCGGCATGCACGACGTGGTTTAAGCAGCCTTGTGTTCGTATCGATCGATAGGCGCCGGGAACTGTTGAAACACGGCGACCGCCACGCTCCTATCTCGTACAAGCACGGAGATCTTCCCGTTCTCCGATACGACCAGGTGATGCGGATACGCTTTCTGCACAGCCATGCATGCCGTCTCTTCGCTGCGAAAGTCGTTGTTCTCCAGCCAACTGCGCACCACCTCGGAAACCGTGGACGTACCGACAATCTGTTGCAATCTCATTTTCTCATCTCGTGGAGTAGAAACGAAAGGTTGAGTGGTTCTGTCCTC
>CAZIKE010000037.1:10962-27682 GCA_964539775.1 uncultured Chitinophagales bacterium | reverse complement strand
CACCTGACCAAGAGCATTTTGCGAGTTTGGATGAAGTCGTTTGCCTGTAGGCGATTGAAGAACCGGTCAGAGCTACGGAAGGCATTTCATCCCATATGCGGACACAAAGGGGTCGGCCTGCGGAGAGACCGCAAGCCCCCACGACTGTCGCCCGTCCGCGGCTTCGTGTCAGCCGAAATGCTGACTGGGCAACACAATTTCGAAGAACTGGTCAATCAGTGCGTAGAATCCATCCCAATCCCAGCTACCGAATGTGTGCCCTTTTCCTTCTGCAAGTACGAACCATTTCTTCTCGTTCGGCGCGTCGGCGGGCCAGACGTTGAATGTTGCCGGTTCGCCTTCGTACCAGTGGTCATACCGAAGCTTCGAGCGCTCCCATCCGTAGTGGTCCTGATCCCCCATCAGGAAGAGGACACGAGGTTTGTGCGATGGACTTGCATTGTGCCGCCGGATGTCGCCATCATTGAGAACGTCTCGTTCATACACATCGTTGATGAAAGCTGCCACGGGCAACAGCCACGTCAGGTCGAGCTTGCGAACGTTGAACATGGGAAGATGGTAGCGCTCGGCAAGATGTCGCACAAGCGGTGTGATATCCACACTGGAGAACGCCGTTTGTATGGCCTCCCACGGCGAGGATGGACAGGACTTGATGACAGCGGCAGCCACACGTTTATCATCTACTGTTGTGCGCTGAGCTGCCAGCGCGCCGAGTGAATCGCCGAACAGAATATAGGGTCGGGGGAATGCATGCTCGTCTGCAAAGTCCATGGCCGCCCGTACATCTAACGATTCGGCACTGCCGAATGTCACCGGCGCATCGTCCGAAAGTCCGTGATGCCGGAAATCGAATCCGATCGCTGCAACATTGAACTTGCGCGTGAGGTACTTGGCGTAGTGAAAGTACACTGTGTGGCGGGAATGCAGCGTGTACCCGTGACAGAAGAACACGGTTCCGCGTGCATGCGTCTGAGGCACATGTGCCCACCCATGGAGCCGGAGACCATCACGCGAACGAAACGTGATGGGATGGGCAGCCTCCCAGGGCGGCGCTTCGCCCGCAAGGCGATCCTTGATGCAACGTGCGAAGAACATCTGCGCGAACCTTCTGGCGACCAGCTTGCGCAACTCCATACTCGACTTCTGCCAACGCAATGGGTTTCAGGATACGTTCGAAGAACGACACTCTTGTTCAACGATACACAATAGTTATCGGCAGTCAGTGAGGCCACGCACACATCCTGCATCACACAATGCACGTGCACACATCGTTGATGCATTCGCCTCATAGGTAACTTCTCCTTGAAGAGCACACCTTCGCGGTTTTCTCTTTTTCAACAATCTGCTAATATCGTACCGCGAGTCCTGCCCCTACTTCAAAGCCATTCACGGTTGTGCCGCCGTCAGCAGACCCATGCACGTAGCGGAGACGAAGGGGTAATGACACGTCCTCAGCCAGCATGATCGAAGGAAACGCCCCGATGCCAACAAGCGTGTAGCCGGAAAACTGTGCCGGCGTCTTTTCGAAAAAGCGACCTTCCAGGGCAAACTGCATCGAGATGCGCTGGCTGAACCGGACTCCGTAGGCAAGGAGCAGTTCACCTTGATTGGGTGTCAATCGCTGCTGCAATGGATTGAGTGCACCGCCGAACCCAGCCTCGGCCTTTGCCTTCGAGCGGAACGTTGCAAGAACAGTCAACTGATCGCTTCCAAAAAAAGTCTTGAATTGCGCCACAGCTCGGATCTTGTCACCCGAGCCGAACACATCGGCACCGTTGAGCCTGTCTTTACCGTAGCGAGCGTACACAACATCGAAGGCAAGCGACGAAACCTCACCCATGCGGATGTCCATCCCAAACGTACCCAGTATTTCGCTGCCCGGCTTGAAGTTTCCAGCGTTCTCGATCGGCGTGTACTCACCACGGTACTGATACGCAGTTCCAAATCCCAGAACAATCTCTTCGCTCAGTGACAGTGCCCACGTAAGACTGGGGGAGATATTGAACCCTGATCCGAAGTTCGGCACTTGAAACCTGAAGAGGTTCTCAGCCAACAACGTGGAAGTCTGAAATTCCGGAATCGAGAGCTTCTTCTTGCCAGTTGGAAGGCTCATGGCCAGCCCGAAGACAAGGTTGGCAGATTCCCAATAGTAGTTTCCTGAAAGCTGAATGTCATTCAGTCCTCTGAGTGCTGTGATGTCGCCACCTGTGGCTGCAAACGAACCTCGCGCGGATACACTTGCAACCCGGCTCAGCGGCTGATAGATCGTGAGAACAACGCTGCTCTCATGAAACGATGCCCCGTTCGACGACCACCGTTGCAACAACGGCGCAATCTGCAGCGTAGCACGCTGACTGATGATGTCATCGTCCTCCTGTGGCGCAGGCTGCGCATACAGCGAAACAACCAGAAGCGAAGCGAGGCAAGTCAGTGACAGGATTTGCATGTGCATGGTCCTTTCTGTATTTCGTCGGGTCATCGCAGCAACAGTATTTTTCTGACTGCGACGAATGCGCCCGCATCAAGCCGAACGACATAGGCGCCGCTTGCCATCGGGCGCGCTGCTTCGTCGGTACCATCCCACACAATGCTGTGCATGCCTGCGCTCTGTTCCCGATGCACGAGCGTTCGCACAAGCTGCCCCAACAGATTGAAAATCTCCAACCGCACGTTGCCTCGCGCTTTGAGTGCGTACCGTATCGTGGTTGTTGGCCTTCCGCCGTAGGCCGATCCGCCACTGGCGGAGAAGGGATTCGGATAGTTCTGATACAACGCGTACTCCGTCGGCGCAGGGGGCATGCCGTTACGTAGCTGTTGGGCAAAGGCTTCCGTGCCGATGATAAGCTTCAGTGTGCGGGTGCCCAGCGCACCGTTCGTTTCGAGCACCAGGCTTCCGTTCACCAACGGTACCGGAGTTCCTTGATCTTCATCAAGAACGACGATCCGAAATCCCGGTGGCAACTCACCCTCCTCGTAGAACGATACACGCACGCTTTGGCCGCTGCCGGGACTGTTCAACGTCAGCGTCCATTGCTGGCCATCGCTATTGATGGGCTTGTAGTTGCATGCGTAACGCTGGCCATCCTCCAGAATCGAGAGTCGAAGACTCTCTATCACCGGCGGAGGCTCCGGCACATCGAGCCGATCATCACCTTCTTGTGCGCGTACATCGAATCCCACGTAGTTGTACTCATCGCGGAGTCCACCCGACACGGCAGAGATTCTCAGACGATAGGACGGCACCCCTGCATCATGCAACCGGGAAGCCGAAGGTTGATCGATCTCCTCAATCGGTGGAACAACCAGTGAGATAGGCTGCGTGGAATCGTTCAGCACAAAGTATCCCTCCCACGGTCGCAGTGACAGCACATTTGGAACGTACTGCACACCATCAAAGGCTACTGGACCTCGAACAAGCTGGTGGTTTCCAACGGCGAACCAGCTCACCAAATAGGCAAATGGATTAGCGATCTGATTCCAGCCCGGTTGTACGACAAGTGTGTACGGTTGTCCGGAAGTGACCGAGAGAGCGCTATCAACATCGAAGGTACCGCCTGCGCGCGTGATGAGCCAAAAGGCATTTCCAGGTTGGAAGAATGGCGGAGCGATTTGTTGGAACTCCGCGTATGCATTCGCCTGCCAGCGGAAGACGCGCCATCGGGTGCGATCGTAAGGACCCAGGTCATCGCCAAGCACAGAAGCAAAATCAGGCGGTATCACTTCGAGCGGAATGGAGATCATCCGATACTGCCCACCCGAAAGAGAAATGGGTGCAAGAAGCGTCCGAACAGCGACACGAATACGCGCGGGATTCGTGAAGTAGTCTCCTGCAGGGAAGCTCAGCACGTTACGCGCGCTGTCGATAAGCAGAATGAAGTATTCGATCCCTCTGACATTTACAACCTGAGGTGGAAATGTGAACCTCAGAGTATCTCCAGGCACTGTCAGCGAGTCTCTTCGATACACAATCTGGCCGCCGTTGCGATAGTAGAGTTCAGCCTGGACAGGCCGGAATCCCTGCGGCACGGCCAATGTTCCTCGCAGGGAATCTCCTGCAATCGGCCGACCCACGGAGACGTGAATCTGCGAAGGAATCACGACTGCACTTATCGGCGTCGAATCGGGTGACGAGGCAGCATTACTGTACACACGCACTGCTGCAACTTTGGCGCCTGTGTCCCTCGGCGCACACTGAACAACAAGGCGCAATGTATCCTGCGGTGGCAGCGGCGGGAACGGACCTGTCGAACCGACAATCACAAAGTTCTGCGCATCTCTGCCAACAACACGGACACTGTCCACCCGTAGATCGGCGGTGCCATTGCTGATCACGCCCAGTGAGGCGTTGACCCGACTTCCAAGCTGGACGGTTCTGAAGGAGATTGTTGGCGGAACCAGGAAGATTCCGGGTACGCCAACCGTCGTAAATCGACGTGCAGGAGAAAACGGTCCCGGGCCACCCGGACTATTGGCAACACGCACGCGCCAGAAGTACGTTGTGCTGTTGGCAAGCGGCCCTATCTGTCGCTGTGTTGTCGTCAGTGTTGAATCGTTCACGATAGGGATGGTGAAGTTCACGTTGGTCGCCACCTGAAGATGGTAGGTGATACCCGGCCCCTCATTGGACCAACTCAACGTTAGTGTTGTAGGTTGATTAACGGCACTGTCCGGCGGTGACACGAGCGTCGGCGCATTCGGACTTGTACGGAAGCTAAAGGGGGCAGAAAAATTCCCCCAACCTATTCCGTTGCGGACGCGTACTCTCCAGTAGAGAAGGCGACCACGAGGCAGCGTCGAAATGACCGGTAGAGTTGAACGCAGCGTTGAGTCGTTGTATTGAAGCGACGATTGTATGAAGGTTGGACTGTCGGCAATCTGCAGATGATGAAAGGGTCCGTCCTCGTACCGCGTCCAGTCGAACTGAATGGCTTGATTCGATTGAATGCTCCCATTGCCGGGCAACAGGAGCGTCGGCACAATCGGAACTGCTGTTGGTTGAACACTCCGATACAGTTTGCCGTTAACGGTACCGAGATAGACATACCCGCCAGGACTCACTGTTCCGCCGTACACGTTGCCGGAATCGGCAAAGCCTGCGTTCAGCGAAGACCACGACCGACCTCCATCGGTGGAGCGAGCGACACCGTATTCGACTGCTCCTCCAAATACATGTCCCGATAAGTTTGTCAACAAATGCTGTGGAGGAAACGGCATGGTTCCGACAACTGCCCACGTTGTACCGTTGTTCGTCGAGCGATAAATGCGACCGGGGAAATTCGATGGAAAAGAAATCCCTGCGTACATCACTCCGCTGGAATCTACCGCCAACGCAGCAACAGCAGTACTGTCAGCAAGTCCCGAGTTGGCGCGACTCCAGTTCACGCCATTATTTGTCGAACGCATGATGCCGCGAGCGAAGTCGGCAAGAAAGATCGACCCTGTCAGGCGATTGACGGTACCCGTCCGAATCCCTCCCC
The DNA here is from genome assembly GCA_964539775.1 of uncultured Chitinophagales bacterium. Classification (GTDB taxonomy): domain Bacteria; phylum Bacteroidota; class Ignavibacteria; order UBA10030; family UBA6906; genus CAADGV01. The sequence continues at coordinate 22,205 of CAZIKE010000037.1, read as the reverse complement.
CACCCGGACTACTACCATAGACGGAGTCCCACGTCACGCCACTGTTCGTAGATCGGAAGACAATAAGCCCGTCTGTCGCAAAAACAGTCTGCCCTGTGAAAGACACCACTCGTTGGATGCCCCGGTTGTTCAATGCAGTGGGCGTCCAATTTGTACCGCCGTTGGTTGTCCGAAACACGCCGCCGGGGTTGGTCTGCCCGGAGTACAAGCTTGCAAACACATTGTCCACGACGGGTGAGGTGAACGAAGAGACGTCATTCTGCGGCAATCCTCCAGCAACGGACACCCACAAACCACCGTAGTTGACTGAACGATACGGCCCGATCGGATCGAACGAGAGATACGCGTCGCCCCGCTGATCGAAGTACAGATCGAAGAAAACGCCGGCGTTGGGCGGCGTGTTCGGCATGAGCTGCCAGAACGAAGTCTGGCCCTTCGTTGTCGTGAAGGCGCTCAGAACTATCAGACAAAGAACAAGTATATTTTTCATGACAGACACCGAACCCATGTGATGTTCAGAGGCATGATTAGCGCGGAGGTGGAGGCGGCGGTTCGGGAAGCAGATCCATGCCGAGGCCGGCTTCCTGCAATTCCTCCACGGCCCTCCGATCGTCCTGACCGGGAAGCACCAAGCTACCGACACCATCGCGCAGATTGTTGAAGCGGCCCAGCACGAGATTGACACGTGTTCTTTGCATCCTGCGTGTCGGATCCGTCTGCTGTGCAGCAAGGAGCGCGCTTTCCTTGGCTCCGCCTGCCAGACTCAACGCTTCGGCGGCAGCGGCCTTCGTTTTCGCTAACTCGAACGTCGGATCGAGCGTCGCTGCTTCGTTGTAGTACACCTTCGCTGCCTGGTAGTCGTAGGCATCTTCACTCTTCAAACCCAGAGAATAGTTCATGAACGCCATGATGTTCCTGGTGGGGATGAACTGAATGCGACGTCTCTCTTCTTCGGTCAGGGTAATTCCCAAATCCCGAATGATGCTGAAGACCAGGTCCTTTTCGAGTTTGAAGAGGTTCTCTAGATCGTCTGTCTTACTTCTGAAGTCGGGAAACTTCCGCCCTGCGACATCCCAGGCCGCAACATCCATGCGCAGCTTCTCATTGCCGACATTGAACGAGCCGGAGACCACGCGGCCTGCACTCAGCAGTTTGCCGAGACGCGGCGCCGTTGTCTTGTCCACGAACTTCGTCTGTCCGAACTTCAGCTCTTCTAACAGCGCCTCGATGCGAATGCGCTCGATAACGGTGAGACTCTTGATCTGACCGAGATCGATCAAGAGCATCTCGCTGATGCCCTTGCCGAGCGCCTCGAACTTCGGGTCTTTCCCCTGATACGTGAGGGGAAAGACGGCGACGGCCCCGGGAAGCATGCGTTCAGCACCAAGCTGCTGTTCCTTGGCAAGCAACGATTGGAATTGCTGCTTGATGGTCTCACGCGTGAGTGCCCGATAGCGTCCTTCGATGAGTTTGCGGTACGGCGACAGCGCCGACACATCGGTGTAGTTAATGTACATGGCGAGAGCGCCCTGGACATCTCCCACGTACTCGAGCGTCAGCCCGTAGTAGAAGATGGTCTTCGCGTCATCCTTCTGCTGAAGATACGCGCGGTACAGGTTCAGCTTGGCGAGGTCGAACTGCTTCGAAAGGAAATAACGGATGCCAATCTCGCGCAGGGCCACCGGATCATTCGCATTTGCGGCAAGCCTGCGCAAGAGCTGACGGATATCCTCGCTATAATCCTCGCCGCTCTTCGGCGTTTGCACCGTCGCACACGATGCAAGCATCACGGCCGCAGAGAGATACACTAGAAAACGGAACATGGAACCACCGGTATGTTGTGGATGGAATCCCAACCGCACAACGCTCATCACCCTAACAGCGGTTTCAAACTCTCGGCTTTCGTCCGGGCCTTGTCATACCTCGGGTCAATCTCCAACGCACGCATGAACTTATCGTAGGCATCCTTGTAATTACCCTTCTCTAACAGCACCAGTCCTTCCGAGTAGCTCATCATTGCGTCAAGTGACCGGGTATCGGTGTTCTTTTCGACGTCCGCTCGCGTGAGCGCCGCGTTGATCTTCTTCGCCACCTTCAAACTCAGGTCTTCGGCAACCTTGAAAAACTCGTCGGCGTCGCCTTCGGCCTGCTCGGTGGCAAGTATCTCGCTGGTCTCCACTTTCACCAACCGGGCAAGCAGTCGCATTTTGTCTTTGACTTTGATGAAGCTCCCCAGCAGAATCGTGTGGACGCCAAGCTGTTTGCCGACCCTGACGGCAGAGGACTGGTCGAATTTCGACGGATCATTTTCCAATCCGATTTCTTCCAGAATCCACTGAATGCGTTCCCGCTCGATTACCTTCAGGTTGACCGCACCGTTGAGTTGATCAATCAACAGCTCGGCAAAGCCTTTCTCCAACGGATCGTACTTCTCCTTATCATCCACCGAACGGTTTTTGAAATCTAAGATCGCGATGGTACGAAGGCCGGGATCGGGACGCTCGACTTGCGTGGTACCCGACTTTGCTTTCCGTACCTCGTAGTAGACTTTCATCAGCGGTGGGCACTCGGCATCCGGATCGAGTTCAATGATGGGCGGCTCCACCTCCAACAGTTTCTGCATGGCCATGCTCGCTCCTTTCTTGTTGCCCTTGGCGATGTAGGCACGGCCGAGAGCTAACAGAATGTTCTTCCGTGTCCCTATGTCGAGATTCTTGTCGTCGACAAGAGGTAAGAGAAGTTCGATGGTCTTGTCGAAGTTTGCCGCACTGTAGTACTTCTGCGCCTCATCCCATGTCGCCTTCACATCGGACTGAGCATAGAGATTGTCTGTGGCAAACGCCGAGAGCGCCCCGACAACGATCATGACGACGATGCAGCGTGCTCTTCTCATGATGGTCTCCTTTCTCTTTGGATGTTTGATAAGACTGACGTGTTAGACATTCATTTTCGTTTCAAAGTAAAAGCCAGACGCTCCACACGCCGTTCGAATGAAGGCTCGACCACAACAATCTTCTCACCTTCGAGCGCTTCGAAACCCATTTTGGTTACGCTTATACGATGCCTCCCCGGCGGGAGTGCATAGCCGTCAATGGGCGTCTGTACCTCCGTCGTTCGTCCGTCGATCACCAACAACCCCCATGATGCATCGCCCGATGTGACAACGCTGAGGTAGCCCTCGAAGTAGCAGGTCAACTGCTTGCGCTCACCGGACTTCAGCGAGACCGTTGTTCGTTTGCTGCCATAGCGGGGATGCTCGAACACGATCGTACGCTGCCCCGACGGCACTTCGATCGTCGCACCGGCAGAGCCGAGAGTTTGCTTTCCTCCTCCATCGATCGAGACGGAACCTGATGGCACGACGCGCAACACAAGTGTTGCAGGAGCGACGGCAGGCTCCCTCTTCGTCACCGGTGGAGACGGACGTTTTTCTTCGGTCGAAGTCCTTGGCTCAGTCCGTCTTGCTTCGGTGACGGGGGGCGATTCTCGCTGCTGTGTCGTAGCCGCGGGTAGCGTCTCTGTTGAACGTTCGGGTAGCTTCGCTAGGGGAATTTGGACAGACAGAGTCTCACCCTCCTTCACGTCAAGCGTCGTATCTTTGCGGTAATAGCCCTCCCTGTCAACCGAGATGGCAACGGCGCCCGCTTCGACTGTCAGGTCAGTCAGGGGGGTTTGGCCCATCGGCTTGCCGTTGACCGTCACCTTCGATGCAGGAGGAGTGGAAGAAATGGACACCGTCGCTGTCGGCTTCATCAGCAATGATCGTCCGACAAAGGATGCAGCGAGCACTACCAACCCGATGCCGATGGTAACGTACAACGGACGCCGAGGCGATGGAGGCTGCTTGTACCGTGGCAATCGTGGCGTCGGCTCGGACGTGATGGGCTTGCGTTCCTGTGCCGCTGCAGCAACCTCGACTTTTTCCAGATCAGCCCACATTTCCTCGCACGATTGGTAGCGCTTGTTCGGATCTTTGTGGATGGACTTCACGATGATTTGAACAAGCTCTTTCGGCAGATCGGAATTGAACCGCTCGGGCGGCGGGATCTTGCCATCCACAATCATCTGCCGGATGTCGAAGTCGGTGAGATTATTGCTAAACGGAACGCGCCCCGTGACAGCCTCGTAGAGCGTCATGCCGATCGAATAAATGTCCCCGCGAGCATCCACGTTGGCAAGCCCGCGTATCTGTTCGGGTGACATGTAGTACAGAGTTCCACCTGTCCCCATCGTCATCGTGGCACTGGAAGCTTGCTGAATCTTGGCAAGACCGAAATCGGTCACCTTGACGACATCCTCTTTCGTGAGCATCACATTGCCGGGCTTGATGTCGCGATGGATGACGTTGTTCCGATGAGCATCGCCGAGAGCACCGAGAATCTGACGGAAGATATGTTTGGCGCGAGGCAGCGTGAGCGGCCCGTGGAGACGGATCTGATCTGCAAGTGTCGAGCCGTCCACGAACTCCATCACCAGTGCCAATCCGATCTCCGTTTCGCGCAACGCAAACACACTCACGATATTGGGATTCTGAAGCTTCGCCAGTGCCTTGGCTTCCGACTTGAACCGTTTCAGAAACTCTTCATCGCGGGCAAGATTGGAATCCATCATCTTGAGCGCCACATCCCGATCGAGCGTCGTGTCCTTCGCCCGATAGACGACTCCCATCCCACCCTTACCGAGTATGCCGGTAATCTGGTAGGTGTCAACAACTTTGCCGATGATGGATTGCTGCATGGGTTACTTCGAACGCAACAAGGTTTTCAAAAAGCTATTCTCGGATTTGACATGAATGATCTGGACGGTGATGTTATCGTACCCCCCGCGCTCGTTCGCCAGACCGACAAGAGTTTCGCAAGCCTGTTGTTGGGGCTGTCGGATGACGACGTCCTGTATCTCATTCGGCTCCACGAGACCGCTCAATCCGTCGGTGCACATCACGAAATAGTCATCCGTGCCGATCGCGATGTTGTCGAGAAGATCGAACTGCATGTTGAGCGTAACACCCATCGCACGATAGAGCATGGAACGTTCAGGATGCCATCGAGCTTCCTCGGACGTCAGGATCCCGCGGCGAACCATTTCGGCTATTTTCGAGTGGTCGTGTGTCAATTGCTCGATGCCGTTGCGTGTGATACGATACAGTCTGCTGTCGCCGATGTGCGCCGCAAAACCACTCCCATCGCGAAGAACGAAAGCGATGCAGGTCGTGCCCATGCCGTAAAACTGCGGATGGTTTACGCTGTAATCGAAGATCACTTTGTTAGCTTCCTGAAAGGCCAGCTTCAGACTCTCGATGATGGGAGCATCGACAGCAAAGTATGCACGTCCCACCGTCTCGACCGCAAGACGGCTTGCCTCTCGTCCGCCGGCGTGTCCGCCCATGCCGTCTGCAATCACGAAAAGCTGTCCTTTGGGAAAACTCAGATCGAGTGAGTTCTCTGGGAACTTCCCGAACGCGTCCTGGTTTTCATCGCGCACTCGCCCGACGTCAGTTTTTGCTGCGTAGGTTAGCTTTTTCAAGAATCAAGAATCTCCACTTCAATGCTGCATGCCGGAGTATCGGAAGGACAGTTCAGCTTTGCCATGCACGCAAGGCGGTACTCCCCCGGTTTCAGTCCGCAGATGTCCTCCAGTGTTCCCTGTTCTTCAGCCGCAATCGGGCCGAGGAACTGGCTACCCGAAATTACACGAATTGGATCGCTCCCACAAATCCCCGCATGGCACTCCGCGACGATCCTGACGCCGTTTTGTTCGGCAACGGCACACACCGTCTGCCCCGATGCAAACGCCACACTCTTCCCCACATTTTTGAACGCAAGCATCCGACCCGCTGCAACAGGACGCGGTTCCGGACGAGGGACCTCGACAGGCGTCGGCGGTGACGGTGGCCGCGTCGCAACACGCACGCTTTCGGCTGCTTTTTCTTCTGCGACCTGGAGTCTGAACGTCTGGCTCCCGACACGAAACACATCGTCGGCTTCCAGTTTGCACGAAGACCTGACGCGAAGCCATGTACCGTTGACGCTTTTCAGGTCCTTGACCAGTATCTTGCCATCCTTGAGACTCACCGCGATGTGGCGCCGCGAAAGGGTCATATCGCTCTTGTCGAGTGTAATATCTGGAGCTTCCCGACCAAGTACAACTGTTTTGTCCGGCTCGAGCTTATACCTGCCGACGAGTTTCCCCGTGCGATCATAATGCAGGATTTCAGCGGTCCCGTTTTCTTCACGGAACAGGAGGAACCGGCGCCCCAATCGAATCAAATCTCCCTGCGTCATCTCTCGTTGTTTCCCCTCGACCAACCGAAGAAACACGCCGTTCTGGCTGCCATCGTCTTTGAGCACGAATCCTTCCGCGCCGTGAGAGATGGATGCATGCCGGTCGGAAAGATTCACATCGTCGGGGAAGACAATATCGCAGAACTTCTTTCCGATCGTTGTCGTAGCGTTGAGGGCAAGAGGATACTCATCCTCCTCCACCCCACCGGCAATCACGCGGACGAGGGCGGCACGCTGTTGCGGCTGCGCCAGCTTTTCCTTCACCGGAGGCTGCACGGTCGAGAGGATTGTCTCCAGCGGAGAAACGGGCTTCTGTTGTACCGGCACAGGAGCGGCCTCCGCGAATTCAATCGTGACGTCAATTTCCTTTCGCCCGGCAAGTCGCTGCGCCACCACTTCGGCAACCAGAACGCCATCAATCAAGCCGGCCTTGATGTTGCCGCGATGTTTCACTTCACGGAACGTTGACGGGTCGGCTGTGAAATCATCCGTCTCGAGGTACACCTGACTGAGAATGTCGCCGATCAGATAGACATTCGGCTGCTGCGTCTCCAGAAGGCGCGTAACACACATGCGCTTCTTCTTTGCCGTTCCACCTTCTACCATCTGAATGCCGAGCGACGTGAGAAATGCTTCGGGGATGTCTTCACCGATACATGCGATGCAGAGTCCCTTCGGGAACTCCAGATGCAGTGTCTCGTTCGGGCGACCAGCAATTTGCTTGCGGTCTATTCGGATCGAAAGATACTCTCGCATGTCTTCGTCCGCCACAACGGCAACGGGTTCGCTGTTGGGGAAGTATCGAATGTTGCCGTTGCCCACATACGCCTCGAAGAACACATCGGCCAACGCCTTAGAGACCTTCGGCAATTTGTCGCCGCGATACGACCAGTACACGGGCGACGTTTCGTTTGCCTTTGCTTTGGCGTTGGAGATGGCAATCACGGCCTCTGCTGCAGACGTGCCTCCCCCAATGACAAGTGCAGGACCAGCCACATACGCCTGGGCGTCAGCCAGCCGATAGGCGATGCCGTCGGTGTTGCCGGGAATATCGAAGCGACGCGGCACACCGCGACCGATGCCGATCGCAATATGACGTGCCCGGATCTGTTGCTCGACCTTCAGATTGTGATTCCAGAGCTTCGCATTCCACACCCCATCGCTGCGCTGAAGAGCCAGCAGCTCGACACCAATGCGTGCGGGTACATTGTGGGTGACGTAAAGCTGTTTCCACGTCGCGACAAGTTCGTCTTTATCCATCGGCGAGAAATGGAGGGCCGAAATCAGCTTGCCTCCTTTTGGGAAGCGCATCTGATCGCCTCCACCGAAATCGGGCAGAATGAGCTTCTCCTTCGGATAATCACGGATACGCTTGAGGAGATCGTCGTAGTCAATCACTAACACACTCAGGCCCAACTCCACCGCGCGAAATGCCGCAGCCGTCCCCGCCGGCCCACCCCCGACAACCAGCAGGTCGAGCACATCTGGAAGCCGAACCTGTCTGTTCACGACCAGCGTACCGTCCGTCTCATAGCGAATCTCTTGCATCGCCTTCCCTGATGGATCTACTACCGTGCTGGCTTTCGCACCAATCTCGCCCGCACAAGTCCGAATGTAATCTCTCTCCCCTCATGCACTTCAACTTCCTTCGCGATTCTTTGGTCGTCAACGTACGTGTGATTCTTGCTGCCCAAGTCTTTCAGCATCAGGCGCCCTTCTTGTAAGACGAACTCCGCGTGACGCCGGGAGACTGAAGGGTCATCCACCACAATCGTGCACGACGCTTCGCGTCCCACGACTGTCGTTCCTTCTTGCAGGTCAAACGCTTGCGGTTTGCCTTTGAGCGACTCGAAAACAAGGACGAACGCTCCGCCTGCACTTCCGCCCTCGCGCTCCTTCGGGGGCTTCGACGGTTCGACAAACGACGGTACAGGGGTGATTTCGATGCCGACCTTCGTTCTTGCCGCATCGTCTGCAGCCGTGGTCGAAGTTCCTTCCGCCGTTTCATTCTCGAACACCTGTGGGGCCGTCATGACACCGTCGTCGAACATCGTCTTCATCCGATCTTCAGGCGGAGGGCTAACGGCACGCGGCTGCTTGATGGCAGGCGCGGCGGGCTGCGGAGGTGCAGGCTTCGGCTGTTCTTTCCTTTCACGGACAGGCGCAGCCGGCGCCTCGACACTCGAACCCGCTGATGGCTCCATCACCTGAAAGAAAAAATCGAACGTGTTGGCCAACGTAATAACGTGCAGCTTACCGAGCCGCTCCTTTCCTTTCACGGAAACGCCGTCGAGTTTTGTGCCGTTGCGGCTGTTGAGGTCTTCAAGAACGTACGTACCTGCTTTTTCATCGAAAGAGATTCGAGCATGCTTTCCCGAAATCAACGCCGGGTAAAGCTGGATGCTGTTGCCGGGACTTTTTCCGATCGTCGCTTCCTTGCCGATCTCGAAGCTCGCACCTGCAAGCTGACCCGTCTTACAAAACAGTCGTGCTTTCATCACTTCTTCTCCACAAAGAGTTGAAGACTCGCACGGTTTTCTTTGTTGGGATGCATGAAGTGGCAGGTGACGCATGTGCTCGAAGCCTCCGTCGGTGAGTGGCACTGGAGGCAGTTTTCCTTCCGCGGAAGATTCTGTGTCGTTGCACGGTCAAGTGCCGCAATGCCGGTCGTGTCACCTGCGAGGGCTTCAGCAACAGGGATAGCGTCGTGGCACTCTAAGCATCGTCGCTGCGTGATGTGGGCGCGGTGATCGAACTCGGCGCGCAGCAGCGTTCGCTGACTTGCCTTCACGCCAAGAATAGCCGCATGCTGGACCTCGTGGCATTCAAGACAGGGCTTTGTCAACTTCAATGCAAAATCGTCAATGGCCTGACGTTGTGCGTCGGTAAGGCTCGGATTCATCGCCTCCAACGTCATGAGAGGAAGGGGATCGGAAAGCATTTCACCTTCGTTCAACCTGCGACGGGCAACCTTCAACAGCGAGTCAATACGCGCCAGTTCTGCCTGCACCTCCAGCTCCGGACGCGAACGAAGTCCTATGACGTACTGCTCCAGGGAGGCAATCGCTTCAAGATACGTCTGCCGCGTGGGAGAGCCTTTCACTGATGGGATAGCGTTGAGAAGGTCAATCAGTGAGGAGTCGCCGTAGAGAACCTGCCGTAGTCGTCTCAGATTCTCCAGAATCCAGGGATCGCGGTGGTACACGGGCGATTTCCTCATACGGTTCCCGCTTAGTGTAAACTCATTCGGGTTTGTGTAGAACGCCCACAGCGTGCCGGGGCCGCGACGCCGCTGAATCATCTCCAGTGTCTCGACGCCGGGAGTCACCGGGTCATTGGGGTCACTGATCGCCAGCGATGGTGTTTCCGAGGAAGTCGTCAGGTGGCAGTCGCCGCAGTGTTTGTCGTAGTCCAACGGCATGAAGCCTTTGCCCCGGGCATCGGCATTATGGCAATACAGACAGGCGGTTTCGATGTTGGTCGTGTTGAGTTTCTTCAGCAATTCCTTCGTGTGCTTCACATGCGTCATCTTCAACGTCGAATCGTCGGGCGCCACGGTGCGCGCAAACTCAAACTCAGGGTGGTTACGCGTGAACGACGAGAAATGGCAGGACGCGCAGCGTACGTCGGGAACCTCGGTGATCATTGCGCTGCGGCCGCGATGTTCGGGATGACAGGAAGCGCACTGTAGTTCGTTGCGGGCGTGTTGCTGCTTTGCTCGTTGAATTCGCGCTCCATCCTCTGAGCGATAGAGGTAGTGTGCGGCAAATGTGTACACGCCGAGACGGTCTTTGGTCTTTTCGTGGCACGTCGAGCATTGAGCATCCAGGGTTCCGCGAAACGGCTGATGGCACTTGACGCAATCGCTTTCGAAATTCGCGTGATTCGATGAGACGTACCCGCTGGAGATGAACGTATTGTTCCGCGCCAACGCATCCACGGCGTAATAGAGAGCAACGATGGCACAGCCGATGCCGCCGATCAGCACCATCTGTTTACGCGTCAGTGGCCGAATGTACTTCTTCGCCACTGCAAGTCGCACATCGGCAAAGACTCCTTTTCTGCCCTGTTCGTTATCCTGTTTGGCCATACGGGTCATTCATCTCAAACATGACAAGAACTCTCGCACCGTGCACTTTCGCTTCAGTAATACCACACTGCCCAGATGTGCAGGAGAATCATGAGCATGAGCACCATCGAAAGCGGGACGTGCGTGTACAACCACCAGCGCAAGGCTTTCTGTAGCGAGGAGTGCGCATCAAGTTCAAGTTTCGTCTTGTAGATAAGCTGAAGCTGATCCAGTGCAGCTCGTTCGTCGGCGGAAAGAACCCGCCGTAGGAAGTCGAAGGAACGAAGCCGGGCTTGGATACCACCGGTCACATCGAGATAGTATGAGAACTTCGGCGCGGGCTGCGACAGCTCGACCGCGACGTTGGCTTGATAAAAATCGCGAATCGGCGCCGAGCAGCTTGCCACGAGTTTTTCGGCGCGCTCGCGCAACTGCGTCACCAGTTCCGGAATCCGTTCGTAGACTGCTTCAACGGATAGCCCGGAGGCAAGGATGGTTGGAATCCACTTCTGCAGAGCAACGCCTGCAAAGCCGCTGAGGCTAACCCACACGGCAAGAATCCAGAGCAACCAGTTGAAAAACCCATCGGGCAGCCGGAAACCGGTATGGAACAGAAACAGCACTGCGGCCAGTGTTCCGCCATACACATGAAAATCTACCCATGCTTTCGAGGGACCGAGATTGCGATGCAGCATGCGCCGCCGAACGCCGTACAATCCGGCCCCATACATCAGCACAGCAGCAACCCACCCGTAGGTGAGTCCCCACCAGTTGCCGGGTTGGACTTCAGCAAACAACGCGTTCGCTAAGTACATCACTCCAAACACAACACAGGCAAGAAGCAACGCTTCAGCCCAGCGCGGCGAGCGCACGTAACGTTCCAGGCGAAGATT
>CAZIKE010000037.1:0-10862 GCA_964539775.1 uncultured Chitinophagales bacterium | reverse complement strand
TTCAAGGTTCTCCAAAGGAGTCCTTCGGACAGGGTTCATGTTCAGACTTCTTTCCAAAGAAGTGATCGAAACTCCTGTACATCGCCGACGCGAACGGCACATCCGTGCGGACAGCTTCGCACGCAGGCGGGGCCTGCCGGTTCGGTATAGCACAGGTCGCACTTCGAGGCCAGTTGCTTCGGCTTTCCACGCAGGCCTTCGGGAATCATATCAGGAGGCCAGGTCTCTCCGGTCTCATGCATGATGATGGCATCGTAGGGACAGTTGTTGGCACACGAGCCGCAGCCGATGCAGAGAGCATCCTCGATGGCCACGACGTCCCCCACGTCCGTCCGGCGAATGGCCCCTGTCGGACATCCAATAAGGCACACGGGGTCTTCGCAATGGTAGCATGCCCGTGCGACCAGAAAGTTGCCGATCCTGTTTCCCTCGCGAACGAAACGAGGAATACCACCGTGCGTATCTGCGCAGCCGCGCACGCAATCGTCGCATCGCGTGCACACATTCAGGTCAATCACCAGAATACTGTTGCCTTCAACGAGTCCGTTATCGAGCGCGCGTGCGATGAACTCCGACTGATTGATGTTCTTGCGGCTGTAGCCGGACTCTTTGATGCGGGCAGCAACGGCTTCCCACAACAAGGCTTCGACCTCCGGTTGTTCGTTGAGCACGCTGCGGAAATCATCCCGTGAAATCTTGACAAGCTCCGAGTATTCCTGTGATGTTGCCGTGAAGAGCCATCGCCCTTCGGCGTTCAACAGCACCTCAGCCTCACCCAGCAGGTTTCCCTTCGAGAGATACGACACGACAATGCTTCCGCCTGCAAATTGTTGTGAAAGCCTGACGAATCCGGAACGCACCAGATACACAGCCTCGGCAGGCGATCCTTCGGTTGCGATCACATCACCGGGTTCGCAGGAAACAAGCTCCACTTTCTGTACGAGTGCTTGCAGAAACGATTCACTCACGCCCTGAAACAGCGGTGTGGATCGCAGATGTGCATTGAGCGTCCGTTCCTTGTACAGTTTATCGAGCCGTGCTTTGAGACCGGTAGAGCGCTTTCGCATGAGACGCAACGCTGCAGTGCGAATCTGCACGAGCTGACAGGTGGATGTTGTTTTCGCCGTAGCTGATTGCGGCCACCCGTTGAGTGCACCGATTTCCCCGAAAACATCCCCCGCGCCTAACTTCAACGTCGTGCCGGTCGGGAGGTCGAAGTCCATCGAAGCAAGAAACGTAATCTCCTTCCCACCTCGTTTCACCTCGCCCGAACGATACATGGTGCGCTGAGGTGCCGCACCTGCACGTTCCGCACTCGCTTGTTGACCGCTGACGACCTGTGTTCTTCCGCGTGCGAAGATTGGCGCGGGGGCCTGCTGCTTTTGCAGGTACACATCCACCGAGCCCGACACAATGTAGAAGGCAATATCAACGTAGCTCCCTTCTTCGAACAACACGGTGCCCGGTTTCCAGAGAGCGACGGAAATGTCCGGCGAAATCTTTTCGAGGAACTTGTCGTCGTACTCCTTGAAAATATCGAACTGCTTCAGGAGCTGCGGCGTTGGCTTCTCGGAGAGTTCAAGAATGCCGGTGTTTGCTCCGTAGGAGGTCCACCGATCCTTATACTGCTCGATCCTCTTCAGTTGTGTCTGTCCAAGTACCACAGTGAGCGTCTAGTGGTTTGGTGGTGTAGAAATCATTCTCCAATCGCTTTCGCCAATCAGCTTCCAATCTTTTTGTAGAGCAACTCCAGCCGCTTCTTGAGAATAAAGAGGAGCTGATCAACCTTCGTGCTGTCGGTAACTTCCGGGAACGGGGGAAGCTCGATCGGCGATACGGCAGCAGGTGGCACAGTCGGAGCTGCAGGTGCGGGTCTTGGAGGTGGGGGCGGACGACGCACGGGTGCAGGCGTCGGGGCTTCCGCTTCCACAACAGCGGCCTTCGGCGGCAGAGTCTCCGTTTTGATTGCAGGCTTCGTCTCTACTTTTGCAGCGGCGGGCGCTTTTGCCGGTTTCATCGCGAGGCCAGCAGGCCCCTTGCGCGCCGCAACTGCTTTGAAGACCGACGGGTCAGGAATGTTTCCGGGATCGCGATACTTCCAGTGCTTGGCCACCGATTTCATCCCCGACTTGTAATTGAACTTCGCGCCGTCGGGATGGCCGGCTGCAACAATCTTCTGATCGGTAATCAGATGGCAACGCACACAGGCATCGGCAAGTACCTCCGGCGTTTTCAGATCTCGCAGCCCGAGAGGCAAGGACTTCGTGTAGCCGGGACGCACCGTTGCCGGAGCGCCCTTCGGGCCTTCGGCATGCGCATCTTTGTACCCACTGCCGGGGCCGTGACAACTTTCGCAACTCACTCCCTCCTCTACCTCCTTACCTTCCTTTCCCGTGATGATCGTGCCGTGGCACTCCATGCAGCGTGAGGTGCCCTTCAGAAAATTGGCCACCCCAATGCCCGAAAGCTCGGCGTACTTGCGCGCATCCTCGTTGTCCGCAATGTCGTCCACCGAGTTCTTGTGCTTGTCAATCATCTGCTTGTTCTCGGCAGCGTGGCAGTTGTTTTGACCGACACCGCAGCCACTGGGACCCAGCGTCGCATACTTGCTCTGCGAAAAGCCTGCTGCACTGAACACAACCAGCAAGCACGCGTAAGCAGCGATCTTCATTTCGAATCTTCTTAACAGAACCATACCAAGATCACATAAATACCCTCGCTCCTCCTACTTCGCCCTGTACTCCACTTTCCCATCGTCTGTGACTGTCCAGAGCCTCCCGTCCTTCAGATACAGCTTCTGCATTTCGGTAAGTGTAAATGGCCGCGAGCCAAGCCTGCCGAAAATGCTAACTTGATTCCCGCTCTCGTCAACGGCTCTATCGCGGTCCATCCCTTTCGAGACTGCAAGTGCCTTGCCGCCAAGCCGTCGAGTGGCAATTAGTTGCGGCACAGGGCGTGGACTGAAGCCGAGATAACCGGGAACGGTCTTGGGCGACGTGAGCTGAACGACGCGCAGCCCGTTCTTGCCGTCAGCAACGTAGGCAAACAGGCTGGCGTTGGTCGAAGCGACCTTCACTCCGTACGTGTCGTTGATCTGTCCATCTGCTGTGAAGATACGATCGAGCTTCATTGCTTCCGGATTTTCCACATCAATAATCACAAGACCCTGGGTTCCGGCGGCAACGTAAGCGTACGTTCGTGCAACGTAGATGTCCCGCCCACCCTGCAGCGGTACGGTACTTCCTTTCACGAACTTCGGAAGCTCGGGAACCGTAATGTCAATCGTCTTCACACCTTCCTCATCCACAACGAACAGATAGCGGAACTGAACAGCTGCCGCCTTCGGCTGCCGAATGAATGGGGCACCCACTTCGGCAACAACACGCGGCCTCTTCGGGTCGCTGACATTCACGACTACGATTCCACGGTCGCAACAGATGTAGATATAATTGCCGGCAATCACAAGATTGACTGCACCGTTCAGCACGCCGTTGGGGTTGAACGTCACAGCCCGCTCCAGGAAGTTGTTGCGAGGGTCGGCATCCACCAGATTCATCACGTCAACGAGGATCAAGCCCTCGTACGTGTCCGTGACGTAGGCGTAACTGTAGAGCGGATGCATGTTGTAGGCCTTTCCTTCATACATCACCACTTGTTCTTTGTTTTCCGGGCGAACTTTTCGTCGGGAGTCAATCGGCATGTTGGTGGGCAGGGCCACTGCCGTAGCGTACCGGGTTGGCACATGGGTATCCTGCCCGAGCGGCGACACGGGTGAGGTGACGATGCGTTCCGAGTAGCCCTTGTTGTCAATGTTGGCAACATCGTACACACGGAAGCCCCCTTCACCGCATGCCGCGTAGAGGTACTCGCCGCGCAGTTGTACACTCAGCACTGTTCCGCCGTGCTGATACGCATTCTCTAATTGCAGGCGATTGTTCAGATGCTTTCGATAGTAATCGGGATACGCAACACTGTGCAGATAACTGCCGATGACTGCTTGCGGCTCATCGTTCTCTGTTACCTGCACAGCCGCAACGCCGCCATCGCCTGCTGCAACGTAGGCATATTTCCCCATGAAGTTGACGAAGTTCGTGCCCTGAAGAAGAAGCTGCGCCATCCACGCATTGTTATCGTTCTTCGAAGATACATGGCAGTCCGTACAGCTACGCGTCTCTGTTGCACGAACCGTGTGGGCAAAATGCGGATTGAACGCCTGACTGCTGAACCCCGGCGTTGCAATAGGTGCCTGCTGGATGTAGAGCTGCTCACGATTGGCGTTCACCGAACTCAACACCAATGCGCTCGAGGATCGAACAGTCGTGATCTTGCTGCCCTTCGTCGTACCGGTGATGCCGAGCATGTAGCCGTCGTCTCGCAGCACCTGCGGATTGTACGTCGTCCAGTTTCGGGAAAGCTCGCCCTCGTAGTGGTTCATCGGCTTTCGCCAGTTTGCCTGTTGCGGCAGATGGCAGCCGAAACAATTGGTGATCCAGGAGGTGTGACAGCTCTGGCATTCCATTTTTTTGTAGGAATGAGCGAACAGGTTGTCATCAACGCCCGGTTTCCCGATCGACCCATCTTTCAACATGAGATGGGCTGCTTCGGCTTTGGCGTTGTAGAACGGCGAGCCTTTCGTGTGGGAATCCACTGTTTGCACAATCTCCCACTGAAGTGTGTCCACCAGCGAAGATCGCTGCAGAATCCTCCCCGCCGATCGTCTGAAGCGCCGCTCGCCGAACGGCGTGAACATCGCCGTCAGGTCAGTGCCACCTGCGGGTGCAGCAACTCCCGAAGTTCGCAATGTCGCCTTCGCTTGCACCGTGCCATGGCAATCCACGCACTGAATTTCTATTGCATTGTGGAACTCACCGACTAACTTACCGCTGCCATGAACGTCCTGCTTGAAATGGCAGTCCACGCACTGCATCCCTTTCTCGAGATGAATGTCTTTCAGATGCACGGCCTTCGGCGCACGCTTGCTTTCGGGTGACAGTTCTTTCGGGGTGACGCCTTCGACGGGAACCACGCCATCAAATTTGAACGGGCTATCGTGTGGGATAATCTTGCCCTCCTTATCTAACAGATTCCCCTTTCGGTCACGCTTGAACACGGCACGGAACACCCAGCCATGACCATGATAGTCCGAAAACTGTGTGTGCGAGAGTTGCGGATTGAGCACACTGACATCGGCCAGAAACTCGTCGTTGCTCCAGTTCCCGCGCAGCACCGCCTCTTCCGGATTCTTCATCAGCATAGCGAATGCTTCGGCGTTGCTCGGGTACTTCTGCTGCTTCGGATACATCGGCTCCGCATCCGTCTCATAGTCCCACATCTGATAGCCGAGATAGGTGTTTACAAACGCGTTCGGTTGATGCATGTGACAGCTCATGCACTGACTGGATGGGATGGATCGCGTGAACTGATGAATGATCGGATGCCCCGGCTCGTTCTTAGGAATCGTCGTATCGGCGCTGAACGAGTAGCCGCGATTGCCATACTTTGCCCACGGACCCGCATTGAACGGCGAGCGATCGTTGGCATACACAACATGGCAACCGCTGCAGCCGCTGGAACGATAGTCCCCCGGATGGTCGTTCGTGCCGAGAAACGACAGATGCGGGTCGTTCAAACGCGTCTTGTGAATGTTCAACACAGGCGAACTGATGCGAAGTTGTGTGCCCGGACCACGATCGCTGAGCTTGTTGTCGGGCTTGCCAGGCTCCTCGAACGGGTTGGGAATGCCGATCTCCGACGGATTGATGCGCGAAACTTTCCCGCCGCGTTCGAAGCTGCGGAAGTTGTCCGGCGGTTGGGTTACCTCCCATCGCGGCAGCGGCACCAGGAACGGCAGCACGCCCTTCTTCTCCATTTCTTCCTGTGTCGGCATGGGTACCGTGTTGATCTTCTGCGGCTTGCCGTCGGGACTGTAGCTTTCACCAAGGATGTAGGACTTGACGGGGAGAATGCCGTTGTTGTACGCCGCGCCTCCCCACAGCAGCGCAGAAGTAGTCATCATGCTTTTCTTCACGTTGCGCACGATGGGATCCGAAGGCTGATTGTGGCACGGCCCGCACGTCTTGTCGGCCACGCGCAGATCACCCGGGTTGACGAATTGGACGAACTCGGGGTACTCTTCGTTGAGCAATGTGTAGGAACGTTGGGGATTTGCGGATGACTTCCAGCGATCGGGGAAACGCGGCTTCACGTGCGCTGCTGCCTTCGTCAGCGCGTCTGCGTTGCCCCCGTGGCAATCAACACAGCCGAGCTTCACGGCGGGGTTCTTGTGCATCGACTCGATGCCGCCGTGACACGTAAGACACCCTTTACTTTTCCTGTCGGCATCGGTCTGCGTCTGACGCAGAAGATCAGGTTGCTGTGCGTACGTTATGCCATAAGCCAGAAGAATCAAGAATGTGAATCTCATTACCGGTACCATAGAGATTGCGTTCATTGTCTCGAGCCAGGCTAATAGGTGAAGATCACACCCACCGTGCCGGCGTACAACATCTTCCCACTTTCATAAATATCTTTGAAGCCATCGAGAGGCGAAAACAGCGAGAACCCCAGAGTAATGATCGCGTTGTTGTTCAGCAACGGACGGTACAGAAGTCCCACACTTCCTTCAACTCCAATCTGCTTATGAATTTTGTTTTGATTGAGGAAATCCACAAGCACCGCGGTGGTAACAAAGCGGAGGTAGTTCACATTCAGCGTCAGTTTGAGTTTGGGCGTCAGTTCGGCATCGTAGCCTGCGTTGATGAGCATTAGACCGGGATTGACGAAGTTTGCCTGGCCCTCTAACTTGCTGCTGCGCAGCGTCGGAAGGAAGCTGAACTTCTGCACCAATCCCACATTCTGAATGCCGATGCGCTGCGAGTTCCAGTACCCGAACGTGCCACCCGCGAAGACGGGCGAGTCGAGAATGGCGTCGAAGCCCTTCCCTTTATCGTCCGCAATGTCGTCGTCACCCGACGCGTAGAGACCTGAAACTCTGAAGCGCTGCCAGTCGTCATCCACCGAAAGTTCCAGCGCAGCCATATACGCCCCGATGTTGATCTTGCGCCCGGCAAAAGAGTTGAACTCGTCCGTACCGAACACATAGTAAGCGGCGTGTGTAATGTTCAGCCAATCGAAGTGTCCGTCACCGGCCCATCCGACATAATATGCTGTGATGTCATGCGGCTTGCTGTCGCCGGCAATCGCGGGACGCACAGGGAAACCGTTCTCGTCGTAGTGCACGCTGGGCTTGTCATGATTGTAATGAAAGCTGAACTGTGTGGTGTAGCCGAGCGCCCACCAATCCTGAATGAACACGTTGGCAACAGCCACATCCTGCTCGCGCTTCTTGAAGACGGTATTCAGCTCGCTGTTGGTTTCCTTCTCCAACATCGGCAGGTAGATGAGATTCCACTGGATGCGATTGGAATGGAGGCTCCCGAACAAACGTGCACCGAGATTGAAGTCACTGAACACGAAACCACGGAAGTCGCTTGCAAACTTTTGAATGCCGACTTTCATCGAAACAAAATCATACCGATCGCTCACATCGAACAGATGCTTTTCGACGAACAGCTCCTGGAAGGCGAGATGGTGCTCGGTCCTTGTATCGCCCTTACGGACGTTGATGTTCACGCCGTTGAACTCTTTGAGCTTCGTGTAGTTAAGATTGAAGACGGCAGTGGCTTTCAACTCCCAGTCACGCGGGCGGTAAGCGGTTTGCCCGCCATACAATTCGAGCGAAAGCTTCGCAAACGATGAGTTCAGCAGTCGGTCATTGTTACCGAAGAACGGGTCGCTCAGCGGCTCCCGCGTACTCACGCCGATCGGTGTCGGGTTGGTCACCGTTTCGAAAACATTCTCGGCCGTCGCCGTCACAATCAAGAATGTATTCTGCCCGATGATCGGGAAATCGCCCTTGAGAACATTCTGATTATATGGATCGAGCGTACTGCCCTCGACCGCCAGCTCATGCGGGGGCGCTTTGATGCGCCAGCGATCCTCGATCACTTCGAAGTCCGGCGGTTGACTGATGAGCGTATCACGCGCCGAAGCCGTTGTATCGGACGCTTGCTGGGCCAGCGCGGATGATCCAGCCAGCAGCACACACGCACCCATCAGGCGGAAGCACGACCGTCTTCGCATCACCGCACCTCCGGCTGTCGGGGAAGCTTGATGTAGGGGAGGCGCACACCTTTGTAGAAGACCTGATCGCAACGAATGTTGGCTGGCGGCTCGAAGCCCTTAGACCCTGCTGCGGCAATCAGGTCATCCTGATCAACACCATCACCGCTAATGCCTATTGCGCCTGCAAGCTGTCCACCCTTGTACAGCGGAATGCCTCCGGGGAAAATCGTTACTCCGTTGCCACGGCTGAGGCCAAAGGTTGGAAGTCCTTGCGCAAGCAGACGGAACTGGTAGACGAAGTTCGTGCCTTCGAACAACGGCCCCGGTTCGATGCGACTGCCTAACGAATCCCGATCAATGCCGGGCGGAAAAAAGTCCTGCGCAAGAAACCCGACGGCACGTGTCGTGACCGCAAGAGGAGCGGTTGCCTGCAGCCCGAGAATAGCGCGCAGGCGATGACTGAACTCGTTGTTGTTCTGTGCAGCAGGATTGTTGGGATTGCTGAACACGAGCGCCGTTCGTGCCTTCTGCACACTGACGTCGAAACTGAAGATGGTCGCATCGGGTGTGCGCCACACGCCCAGGACCGAGCCGTCCACATCAACGACGGCAATGAATACCTGTGCAGAAGCACCAACAGGCCGGCGAATAGCGGCACGCGTCCGTGCAGCTTGAGCCGCCGCCTGCGTGATGATGGTGCGAACCTCGGATTCGCTGAGCAGCGTGCCTGCTCGAATCGGAAAGTCGAACCCGCCACCAAGCAACACCGCGCCCTCATCGGGGAAACGACGTGGTGGACTTGCCCGAAGTGGATAGGCACTATCAACAACGCCGTGGGCGAGAGCAGCAGCAAATGTGAGCGTGTAATTACCGGCAGGCGCTTGCGAAGCAGCATAGAGGAACCGAATCCCGTCAATGAAAATCCTATCGCCGCGTTTGTCCTCCGGTACGGCAAAGTCTAACACCGCGCCGAGGGCGATAACTTCATCCAGACTCTGTCCTGTGCAGGTAGCGGCATCGAACTGCGACGCCGCGCCGATCACGCCAATGCCTCCGGCAAGACAGCCGCCTTTGTAGATCGGAATACCACCGGGTTGATCGCTCAACGCATTTCCATTGGGCATGATGTCGCTGCCGGGAAGACTCGACAAGCCAACACCAAAGAGCGGCCCCGCCGGCGTGTTGGCAATGCCCGGGGGAAAATGAGAGCGCGTGATGAAGCACGCCGTTCTGGTCGAGAAGGCATGTCCGTTACTGCTCAAGAATGCCGCCGTGCGCGCTTTGCGAATGCAGGTATCCACCGTCGTTACCTGCACCGGCACGCCGTTCACGGTTAACGGGGCCGAGGCAAACTGTGCACCCGTCATGCGGAACACACCGAGGATATTGCCCTCACGATCCGACACGGCAATGATGACGCGCTGATTGAGACGCAGCGCTTGCTCGACCGCATGGGCGATGATGCTTTCAACATCTGATTGTGTGAGAGCTGGGGTACAGGAGACAATAGGGGGTGGAGAAGGCTCCACGGAATCGCATGAAGGTAACAGACTGAGGGCGAGCGGCAGGATGATAACGGCGAAACAAACAACTGGTCGGTACATCGCTGTCCCTATTTCGGATTACCACGAAAGCTGATAAAGAACATCGTAACCCTTATGTCACGAGCCGTTAGATAATACTATTAGCAGATGACAAATGCAAGGAGCGAGGGAGGGCAAATGCACGCGGCAATTGGTGTGGGTGTGAAGCCAGCGCATCTGTATCACCAACAACACACAAGCATCGGCGACAACCGATGCTTGCACTGTGGACAGGGACGGAATCTCCGCCGGAGGCGGATCCGCCCTGATGAACCTTCTGGCGGAGAACCGCCGACACATCACCAAAAAAACACAAGCATCAGCGATAACCGATGCTTGCACTGTGGACAGGGACGGAATCGAACCGCCGACACATGGATTTTCAGTCCATTGCTCTACCAACTGAGCTACCTGTCCGAGCCGACGCTTACAGTATAAGAAATTCCTGATTGATAGAAAAGACGCAGCCGACGCAGAAAGCGTTCAGTCGTAACGCTCGACGCTCTTGGGGCCGATGTACTGCACCACATCCTCGCCGCCGTCAACGCGGATGACGTTGCCGGAGATAAAGCCTGCATCATCATGCGCAAGCAGGCAGATGGCTCGGGCGATGTCTTCCGGTGTGCCGTTGCGCAGCGACGGATTGCGGGCTTTTGCAACCTCCAGCATCTCGACCGCACCGGGGATCTTCCGCAGCGCCGGCGTGTCGGTGACACCTCCAAGGATGGCATTGGCAGTAATACCGAGCGGACCGAGTTCAAGCGTAAGCTGACGGATGTAGGATTCCAGTGCCGCTTTTGCTGCCGAGACGGCACCGTAATTCAAGAGCACCGAATGTCCACCCGAGGAAGTCATTGCAAAAATGCGTCCGCCCCGTTTCATCAGTCCGCGTTCGATGACGCCTTGAGTCCAGTACACAAGAGAGTTCGCCATCACATCCATGGTCATCTCGACCTGAGCTTGCGTCAACGAGGCACCGGGGTTTGGCGAAACAAGCGGCTTGAGGCTGCCAAAGGCGAGTGAGTGCATCAGCACACGAATAGTGTTCGCGCTGTTGTTCTCGAATTCCTTCTTGACGGTATCCAACACCTCGTTGCGCTTCTGCGCGTCGGAGGCGTTGATGTTGAAGTACCGCACGTTCACCCCATACCCCTG
>CAZIKE010000036.1:2086-28425 GCA_964539775.1 uncultured Chitinophagales bacterium | reverse complement strand
CCCAGCGGGTTGGCAAGTCCGATGCCCAGACCAATGTACCCGATTTGTGCGACGCTGCTATAGGCAAGCATGCGTTTCAGCTCGTTCTGCGCCATTGCCAGAATCGAGCCGAAGATAATCCCGCCCATCGAAAGCCAGCCAATGACATCCGTAACGGGAAGAGACCTGCTCACGAACGCCGGCTCGAACAGAAAGAAGAGAATCCGCATGAGAACATACGCACCAACCTTTGCTCCGATCGGCGCCAGCAGCGCTGTACCTGGCGATGGTGCATAGGTGTATGCATCGGGTTGCCAGCCGTGAAGAGGAAACAATGCCATCTTGATGGCAAGTCCCACCACCATCAGGATGAGTCCGATGATGATGGGAGGTTGTGCGCCGATCGTAGGGAGGATGGACGCAAGATCGGCGATGTTGAGCGAACCCGTCATGATGTAGAGAAACCCGATGCCGAGCAGAAACAACGACGCGCCGATTGTCCCCACCAGCAAGTAACGGAAGGCAGCCACCGGCGCCGGCTTCTCGCCTACCGCGATCAAAGCGTAGCTCGCCAGCGCACTGATTTCAAGAAACACATACAGATTGAACAGATCGCCGGTGAGCACGATGCCGCTGAACCCGGTAAGCAGTAACAGCGCCACTGAGTAAAAGAGAGGGGTTCGTTCCCTGATCTCGCTTTCCACAGGCACTTTTGCATGAACAACCACCACCGTTGAGACGAAGAGAATCACCACGAGCATGAACCCGGCAAGCGGATCGAGGACGTATTCGATGCCGATGGGCGGGAGCCAGCCACCGATGGCATAACGGATCGTCTCTCCGGCGATCACATGATACAACCCAACGGTCGCAAGCGTCAGCGCGCTGAGCAGCGATCCAACGGCTACTGGATAGACAAAGTGCTTACGCCACATCCCAAGAACACCTGTAAGCATTGCTCCAAGGAGCAGGGCAAGCGGGATAAGGATAGGAATGTGGTATACATTCATCGCATGCGCTCGAGCAGGTGAGGTTCGTTCAGGGTGCGATACCGGCGATAGATGGAGATGAGCAGCGCAAAGGCAAGTCCCACGGTCGCCACACCCACAACGATGGCAGTAAGCATGAGTGTGTGGGGAAGTGGATTGATGTAACGTGAGGGATCGTCGGTGCCGATGCGCGGGTCTACAACCGGAATGGTTGCCTGCCATTTCGAAGCCGATGCAACGAAAAACATGATGACCGACGTCTGGAAGATGGTCATGCCAATGAGTTTCTTGACCAGATTCTTCTTCGTCAGTATGCCGTACAACCCGATCGCTGTCAGAGAAAAGATAAACCAGTACGCATAGCCCGAAACGAACACGTCACTCATCATCCCTCCTACTCATCAGAAGATCATCGAAGATGGCAACGAGCGTTGCGGCCACGGCAGTGCCGATGCCGATCTCGACGAACAGGATTGCTAAGGAGCGTATTTCCGCACGGCTCAGGAATTCGAGCGGAAGGAATGCGTAGTTGAGAAACTCACCGCCGAGCGCTAACGCAATCAGTCCCACCCCACAAAAGATGCTTGCACCGAGAATGCCCACAGCGGTACCACGCCTGCGAGGAAAGAGATTCTGCGACGCATCCTCTCCCACACACAGGCGCATGAGGAGAAAACTGGCAGCAAGCATGGCCCCGCCTTGAAAACCACCTCCCGGACCGTAATGGCCGTGAAAGATGATGTACAACCCAAACACCTGAATGAAAGGCGCGATCAGCCTGCCGATGACGATGATGATAGGACTGCCCGAGGGGTGGGTCATGATTCCCTCCTCCTGAGAACCAGAGCACAGCAGAGGCCGGCCGTGAGCACTACCACCACTTCGCCGAGTGTGTCATAGCTTCGATAGTCGCCAAGCACCACCGTAACGATATTGGGGGTGTCGGCGTCGCGTTCTGCGTTGCGAATGTAGTATGCCGATGCAACCGGTGACCCCGACGGCGACACGGCACGATGCGCCGGCGCGTTCGGATCGCCGCGCCGCGGCAAGCCGAGGGAAGCGTAGATCAGCAATGCCCAGAAGAGAACCAGCGCCATAAGCCCCGCTTTCTTCAATCGTCAGTCTCCCGCGTTGTGTGATACAGAGCGACAACAAACAGCACAGTAGTAACGCCTGCGCCGACGACGGCTTCCGTGAACCCGACGTCCACCGCACCCATGACGACAAACAGCAGCGCGCACAGAAAGCTAAACACTCCCAGCGTAACGACGGCAGTCAGCAGGTCCTTCACCGTAAGCGCCAGAACAGCAGTTGCAACCAGCAGGACTAACAATATGAGTTCAAGTTCCCAGTGCATCGGTGGCAGATGAAGTTGATTCGGGTTGCAGATCATTCTTCAGCATCGGCTTCAGTCCGTAGCGCAGGGCCGACCGTGCCAGTGCATGTGTTGCAACAGGATTGGTCAGTGCAACGAACACCAGAGCGATGAGGAGTTTTGCACTGACGAGCGTGAAGCCCTCGTACACGCACAGGCCTAGCAACACCAGAATGATGCCGAGCGTGTCGCCCTTTCCCATTGCATGAATCCGGGTATAGAAATCCGGAAAGCGAACAATGCCGATGGCGGCAACAGCAAGGAAGAATGCACCGGCACTCATCATCGCAACAGCAACAACGTCCCAGAGTCCCATCATGCACCTCGACGATAACTTCTGAAGTATTTAGCGATCGCCAGCACGCTCATGAAGTTCAGCACTGCATACGCCAGAGCAATGTCAACGAACATCTCAATGCGACCGTAGATGTAGCCGACAAGACAGATCAGGACGAGGGTCTTCGTGCCGATAGCACCAACGCCTAACAGCCTGTCGAATACCGTTGGACCTTTCAGAACGCGATAGAACGGGATGATGATGATGATAGCAAGCAGATTCGTGAGGATGATAAACACGCTGTCCATCTACACCTCCGCTTTCGATTCGATGATCTGCACATCCGAGACGAGGTTCTCTCCTTCTTCGTCAATCAGTTGAGCGATCCACTTCGGCATCGTCCCATCTATAATGCTGTCGGCAGAGCTTCTGCGCAGTGCGTGAATGAGAAACTCGTCGTCCTGGATGCCCAGGGTCACCGTGCCCGGCGTGAGGGTGATGACGTTGCCCAGCAGAACCTTTGCACCAACGCTCGGAAGGTGAACGCGGCAGCGAATAACCGCCGGCGCAATGGGCATGTTCGGATGCAGGACGGCGGAGGCAACCTGAACGCTGCCTTCCACGATCTCCCACACTACCCAGGGAACGAATCGGAGGAGATGCTCGAAGCGCACCTGCTCCCATTCCGAAACGTCATCGGGAAAGAATCGAAGAGAGGCAATCCTTCTGTTCATCCACAACACGAACACCACGGAGGCTGCACCGGCACTTATGTGGAAGGGATCGAGCTGACCGCTGAGGATGAGCCACAGCCCCATGAGCGCAAGCCCTTGAAGGACGGTCCCGCGCCAGCTCACCTCACGGGTGTTTCCCTTCGCTGTTGAGGTGTTATGAGAGAGCATCGCCTCATCCTCTCGCGTTGTTTGATGGAACACTTATCCCGAAAAGAACAGTAACCAAACCAGAGCAAACACAGGCAAAAGGATCGGGACGGAATACTTGAACACATAACCGAAGAACGACGGGCAGTGGACGCCGGACTGCTGGGCAATGGACTTCACCATGAAGTTTGGGCCGTTGCCGATGTAGGTCATCGCCCCGAAGAATACTGCACCGAGAGAGATCGCCTGCACATACTTGCTGTGATTGGCGATGAGATAGGCTGCATTTGCAAAGTCGGGACTGATCGAGCCGGATTGCACGATGTCGAAATGATACTTGAGCAGCGCAGCAAACGCCGCTTTGATTTCCGCCGCGTGCGGACCAGCCACAAGCGGCAGATCGGCTCCGTGATTGTGCACAAGCTGGATGATGCGCTGGGTGACCTCAGGCGCAACAAGCAGTCCGGTCGCAGCGCTCAGGAAGTTCAGATACGTCGGCGCGTTGTCCAGAAACGCCGATAGTGACCCCGTGCTCCAAAAAAATTCACCGTACGTTCGGATGCCGAGGGCAGAAGCGTTTTGCCCAAGCCAGTCCAGGGCAGGAATCATCGTTGCGAAAATACCGAAAAACAGAAACGCCACTTCTTTGATCGGGAGAAAGTTGAAGTCGTTCTTGCGGTGAATCTCGTGCTTGGTGGTAAGATACGAACCGGCAGCAGCAAGCGCCATCAAGCCTTCGCGAAGGAATATAGGTTGGGTAATGAACACGGCGATCAGAATCACCGCGAGAAAGAACACGTTCTGCGCGCCGCTCACTTCACCTTCTTCATGTTCTGCTGCGAGGCCGTGCCGTACTTCTGCGGGAAGTCTGTGGTACGAGATGTAATCGAGCACGTAGAACACGCCGAGAATCAACCCCATCGCCATCGCCCACTTGAACCAGACCGTCTCGGCAATCCAGAAGAACGGGATACCTTTGAGATAGCCGAGAAACAACGGTGGATCGCCGATGGGGGTCAGCGCACCGCCCATGTTGCTGACGATGAAAATAAAGAAGATGACGTGGAACGGTTTGATCCGATACTTGTTTGCACGAATGTAGGGCCGGATCAGAATCATCGAAGCCCCTGTGGTGCCCACGAAGTTGGAAAGCACTGCCCCGATGGAAAGCAGGAATACATTGGACAGAGGTTTTGATCGACCTCGTATCTTGATGTGGATGCCTCCGGCAACGACAAACAACGATCCGATCAAGGCGATGAAACTGACGTACTCGAATCCCGTGTGCAGCAGGCGCTCGGGATTCTTCAACCAGA
Source organism: uncultured Chitinophagales bacterium (assembly GCA_964539775.1). Lineage (GTDB taxonomy): Bacteria > Bacteroidota > Ignavibacteria > UBA10030 > UBA6906 > CAADGV01. The sequence continues at coordinate 23,608 of CAZIKE010000036.1, read as the reverse complement.
ACAGATAATAGGAAATCGAGACAAGAGCGAATGCGACCGAAACGTAGGGATAATTATGCTCCCACCAATGTCGGCTGATGAACGGCATGACGGCAATGGCGAGAAGCAACAGGCCGAAGGGAAGAATCATCCACGGGTTGACAGCAACAGCGTGGCCCGTTTCTTCTGCGTGGACAGGAAGAGCAGCAGCCAACAGCAAGAGCAACGGAAGCAGGAAGCGAAACCTACGCGTCATCGAACCTCGGCAGGAAAGGAAACGCCGTATTGCACTGTGCCGATCTGTGTGCCGCGGCGTGCATCATGAATCATCTGAACAAGCTGTTTGGTCGAAGCCTCCGTCTTCTCCATAAACGTATTCGGATACAATCCGATCCAGACAACAAGCACGACAATCGGCACAAGCACAAACCATTCACGCACGTTCAGGTCTTTGAGTGCTTGATTGGCCGGATTCTCCACCCTACCGAAGAACACGCGCTGGTAGCTCCACAGCAAATACACGGCGGCAAAGATCACGCCCGTGGCGCCGATGATGGCGTACCAGTGGCTTGCCAGCAACTGCGACTTGAAGGCTCCCAGCAGGATGAGAAACTCACCGACGAACCCGTTCAACCCCGGCAGACCCACCGATGAGAGCATGATGATCATGAAGAAGCTCGCGTAGACCGGCACCACGCGCGCCAGTCCCCCGAAATCGGCTATCATGCGTGTGTGGCGGCGATCGTAGATCATGCCGACAAGCAGGAAGAGGGCGCCGGTCGAGAGCCCGTGATTGATCATCTGGATGATGCCGCCCTGCAGTCCCTCAACGTTGAGGGCAAAAATCCCCAACACGACAAAGCCGAGATGCGAGACTGATGAGTACGCCACAAGTTTCTTCAGATCAGGTTGCACGATGGACACCAGCGCCCCGTACACGATGCCCACAACGGCAAGTCCCGCAATGTAGGGCATGTACTCGAACGTTGCATACGGAAACAGGGGCAGACAATACCGCACCAAGCCGTAGGTGCCCATCTTGAGAAGGACGCCGGCGAGAATCACCGAACCGGCCGTCGGTGCCTGCACGTGTGCATCGGGAAGCCAGGTGTGTAGCGGAAACAGCGGGACCTTGATGCAAAAGCTGAGAGCAAATGCAAGAAACATCCACTTCTGAATGTCGAGCGGAATCGAAGGTGCAATCCTGTAGAGATCGAGCAGGTTGGTGGTGAACGCGCCGCCCGGTTGCGTGCCCGCATAATAGCCGAGCCAGAGTATGGCAACGAGCATCAGTAAGCTGCCGAACATGGTGTACAGAAAGAACTTTACCGCCGCATAGATGCGATCCTGCCCCCCCCAGATGCCGATGATGAAGTACATCGGAATCAGCATCGCTTCCCAGAAGACGTAGAAGAGGAACAAATCGAGCGCCATAAACACGCCGAGGGTTCCGACCTCAAGGATCAGCATCGAAACCACGAACCCTTTGAGCTTCCGCTCGATCGAATCCCAGGAGGCGAGCAGCGAGAGAGGCGTGAGGAACGTGGTCAGCACCACCAACAGCAGCGCCATGCCGTCTATGCCGAGGTGGTAGGATACATTGAGCGTGGGAATCCAGTCATACTTCTCGACAAACTGCATGTTCGGATTCGAACCGTCGAAGGCAAGAAACAACCAGACCGAGAGAGCAAACGCTGCCGTCGAAAAGATCAGGCCGAGCGTCTTGATCAGGTTGGTTGCATCCTCTCGTACCAGCGTCACCGCAACGGCGCCGACGAGTGGAACAAACAGGATTACTGAAAGAAGATGTGATTCGTTCATGTGAAGACGTTCATTTTCGTTTCAGGGATCTCACGTCTCTGCGTTTCCTCTGATTCCTATTGTGTCGCGAGCCATCCGAGAATAATCACCACTCCCAAGACAAAGACAAAGACATAGCTCTGTGCAATGCCTGTTTGCACCTTACGACTCGCGTTGCTGAACCATGCTATCATCTTCGGGACGCCATTGACGATGCCGTCAATAATGCGTACATCAAAAATCTTCCAGAGGAAAAGCTCGGACGTCTTGTGCAACGGTTTCACGACGATCGCGTCGTACAGTTCATCAACTTTGTATTTGTTGAACAGGAGGTCGTACACGGGCCGATAGCGTGTGGCGAGCCGTTCGGGAACTTCTCTCTGAGACACATACCATCTCCGTGCAAGCCAGACGCCGCCAAGCCCGACCGCAACCGAGAGGACCATCAACACGTACTCGGCAGCGCCGGCAGCGTGCGGTGCGCTTGTAAGCTTGGCCTCCGCCCGCTCGAACACAGGCGCCAGCCAGTGCTCGATGGCGTTACCGCCGCCAAGGCTGTGCGGCACGCCGACAAAGCCTCCGAACACCGACAACACGGCGAGAATGATCAGCGGTACCGTCATCGTCTTCGGCGCTTCGTGAGGATGAATGCGGTGATGATCGAATCTCTCCTCGCCTTCGAACGTCAGGCTGGTGAGCCGCGACATGTAGAACGCCGTCAGTGCCGCACCGAACAGGCCCATCGCCCACAGAAGCGTCTGCCCGCTGGAGAACGTCTTCCACAAAATCTCATCCTTGCTGAAGAATCCGGAAAGCGGAAAGATGCCGGCGATGGCAAGCATTGCAACGAAGAAGGTCCAGTACGTCGTGGGGAGATACTTTTTCAATCCCCCCATCTTCTGAATGTCCTGCTCCTCATGCATTGCATGAATGACGGCACCCGAACCGAGGAACAAGAGTGCTTTGAAGAAGGCGTGGGTCAGCACGTGAAAGATTCCGGCGGCAAATGCTCCAACACCCAGACCCAGAAACATGTACCCGAGCTGACTGACGGTGGAGTAGGCCAGCACCTTCTTGATGTCGTTCTGTACCAATCCGATGCTGGCAGCAAGCAATGCTGTCAGCACGCCGACGATCGCGACGACCATCATCGTGGTGGGTGCAAGAGCATAGAGCACCGAGCAACGGGCCACCATGTACACGCCGGCAGTTACCATCGTTGCGGCATGAATCAGGGCAGAGACCGGTGTCGGACCGGCCATTGCATCGGGCAACCAAACGAACAGCGGTATCTGTGCGGACTTTCCCGTCGCGCCGAGGAACAATGCAAGCGTAATCCACATCATCGTCGCATTGCCGACCGAGAGCGTCGAAGCTTGGGCAAAGACATCTCTGAATGTGAGCGTGCCGAACGTCTCGAAAATCAGGAACATGCCGATCAGAAAGCCGAAGTCACCGACTCGATTGACGATGAACGCCTTCTTTGCGGCATCGCCCGTGGTTCCTTTGTCGAATTTCCTGTCGTACCAGAACCCGATGAGCAGATAGGAGCACAACCCGACGCCTTCCCATCCTAAGAACAGCAGCAAGAAGTTATCTGCCATGATCAGATTCAGCATGGCGAAGATGAAGAGATTCAGATACGCGAAGAATCGCCAGAAGCCCGGATCGCCGTGCATGTACCCGATGGAATAAACATGGATGAGAAACCCGACGCCCGTCACGATCAGCATCATCACGATGGAAAGCTGATCGATCTGGTAGCTGAAGCTTGCGTTGAGACTTCCGGCAGCAATCCAGCGGAAGTACTCCACAACGTGAACGCGTTCGTTGGCCGGCGATCCAAGCATCGCGACAAATATGGCACAGGCAATTGCGAAGCTCACTCCGACAACGCCACTGCCCACGATGCCGATGACACGCTCGGACTTGATCTTCGAGCTGAGCAAGACGTTGATGACGAATCCAGCCAGCGGAAGGAAAACTGCAAGGCCGATGAGTTGATAGGGCATGATCTTGGGTTCTGGGTTCAGGGTTCAGGATTCAAGGTGCGTGCATTACCACTTCAGAATATTGATCTCGTCAATGTTCACAGTCTGCTTATTGCGAAAGAGGGCAATCACGATGGCCAGACCGACGGCTGCCTCTGCGGCCGCAACCGCCATGACGAAGAAGACCAGCACTTGGCCGGTTTGATCGCCGAGATAGGACGACAATGCTGCAAGCGTGAGGTTCACGGAGTTCAGCATCAGCTCGATGCACATGAAGAGAATAATGACATTGCGGCGCACCAGCACACCCACGACACCAATAGCAAAGAGCATAGCGCTGAGGCCGAGGTAGCTGTAGAGATCAACCAACATAGGTGTGTGTATCGCGAATGTGGTTCAAGAGCATCGCCTCCTTACCGCACGCGGCGCTTTGCAAGAATCACTGCGCCCACGATGGCGACAAGCAACAGCAACGATGTTACTTCAAATGGAAGCAGGAAGCGTGTGAAGAGCGCACTGCCAATGGCTTCGACAGTACCGAGACTTGCCGTTTCGGGATGCAAAGTGCTGTAGACCTGCGAGCGCCCCCGAAACATGAGGATGTACACCATCTCGAGCAGAAAACCGGCGACCAGGGCAATACCGATGGATTGCCAGAAGTTGATCCGCTCGCGCAGGCGTTGCTCATCGCCCAGATTCAGCAGCATGATGACGAAGATAACCAGCACCATGATTGCTCCGGTGTACACGACGATTTGAATCACGGCAAGGAATTGCTGTTGCAGGAGCAAGTACAGCCCAGCGATGCAGAAGAAATTCCCGATGAGCAGCAAGGCACTGACAATGGGATTGCGCTGGAGTATCATTGCGAGCGCCGTGCCAACAGCAACGGAACCGAAGAAATAAAACAGGAGAAGTTCGACCTTCACGGGTGATTCGACGAATGGTGGTGAGAACGAAACTGAACTAAAGTATAAGAAAATCCGTAGAGAAGCAACGAGGTGATTCTCGAAGGACAAGGCTCTTCATGACAAACGACCGAAAGAGCGACGACAATCGGTGTTGGCCCAGCGATCTTGTTTTCGCACTGCAGTCAGCGAAACGGAACTTTCCTCCTCCAGGTGAGATACGCCGATGCCTCAATTGAAGTAGTAATAGAACCCCACTTGCGGTAACGGAAAGATGGTCCCATCACTGAAGAACGTGAACATTCCCTCAGCGAGGAAGTGCAAGCCACTGCTCATCACCCACTCTCCCCCGAGACCGAGACCGGCACGCGTGGGAGCTTTCATTTCGTTGCCGTCCTTTCCCGAGTAGTAGTATGCGAAGCCTCCCGCAACAAAGAAGCGCGTCCCGCTGCTGCGCGCCAAATCATAGTGCACCTCAACGCCAATGTCCGAGCGGAGTTTGTCGTTGAACTTGACGATACCGCCGGTAATCTGATAGCTGAGCGGGGACGGAAGGTGATGCCGGAAGCTCAGGCCCAATCCGCCGGAGGCGCCGCCGAAGAAACCCAATCCGAAGACATTCTGCCTGATACTTGTGGTCTGGCCCGATGGCATCACCACTTGCGAGGAAGCAGAACTCGTTACCACTATCGTGGCCAGGAGCATGGTCAGAGCAGAAAACGCCCGAGCTGTTCGTTGAGACGAATGCCCTTTCATGCGATTATTCTCCTTTCGCTCATCTTTGTTGTCATCGAATCGTAGATTCTTCATCCTTCTCTCGCCCAACGCACAAGCTCGGCAAGCGACGGCCGTTTACCTGTCGCAAGAATTGCAACACGAAAGATTCTTCCTGCAACAATCATCATGAAGTATGTCGAAACAGCAAGCAACAGCACCGATGCGACAATCTCAAATGTCGAAGGCATCTGCACCGGAATTCGCAGCGCCATGAACGTCGGCGTGAGAAGGGGAATGTACGTCAGCACCTTCACCCACGTGGCGTTCGGGTGCTGCATCACCGGCAGCACAAGTGCCACCGGAAGAATGACGAACAACACCAGGTAGCCGTTCAGTTGTTGTGCCTCCTGCTCGGTGGTCACCGGCGAACCGAATGCAATGAAGATGGCTGAGTAAAACAGATAGCCGAGAACAAAGAAGACTCCCATCAACAACAGTTGCTCGATGGGAGGAAGCAAGCCTGTTCCGACGCGCGCGAAGAGAGCCAGCGCAACGATTGACCAGAACCCTACTTGCGTCAAGCCCATCGCACTCAACCCTAACACTTTCCCGGCCATCAACTCCGATGGTGTGCAGGAGGAAACAAGGACTTCGATGATGCGATTGGATTTCTCCTCCAACACACTGCGGACGAGCAACTGGCCGGACGTGAAGATGAGGAAGAACATCGCCATGATGAAGACGTATGCGGAAAAGAACGTCTTCAGGAAACTTGTCTCTTCTCGCTCACCCGTCGGGCTGATCTTTACTGTCCGGACTTCCACTCGTGTCTGCATTTCATCGAGGATGCCCGGGTCGATGCCTCGTGCGCGCAGTTTGCGCTCCGCAACAATCGTTCGCAAACTCTCCTCGAGCCTGCCGATGAGGCGAGGGTCGCCGGCCCCCTTCGAGCGGTACTCGACCATCGTGTCCGTCCCCGCGTACACACCAAGCACGATGTGCCCATCGAGTTCTGCACGCGCAACGCGCTCGTCCGCTTCACGCATGGCGGCAGCAACGTCGGCGCCCCCTCCTACCACAAGCGGACGGAGAAGATAGTTTGGCTGCCCATTGCTCAGTCTGTACCGCTCCATCCGCTTGATCAGCAACGGCGCAATGTCACCTCCCGTATCAATAACGCCGATGACTTTCGTTTCTTCATCCTCTTTGCCAACAAGCAGACCGGGCAGCACACCCATCAATACCATGATCATCGGGGTGAGGAACAAGCCGATGAGGAAGGCCTTGCTCTTCACCTTTTCGAGGTACTCCCACCGTGCGACCACGAACATCTTGTTCATGCGGCAGCCTCCTGCTGACCAACAACATGAAGAAAAATGGAGTGCAGCGAGGGCTCGCGGAGTTCAAACTTGCGAATCTCCAACTTCCCGACCATGTGCGCCAGAATCTCTTGCGGATCAGCCCCCGCCTCCAATTGAAGCTCGGCGGTATTCTCGTAGATCAGCGCGTTCCTGACGCCTGTCAGCAAGCGAAGGAACGCGCCGTCTCCCGCATACTCCACGTGCACTGAGTTGCTGCCGTATCGTCGTTTCACATCTCGGAGAGTACCGCTGAGAACAACGCGGCCATGTTCAATGAGACAAAGCGATTCGTTCAATCGCTCCGCCTGCTCCATTTGATGGGTAGAAAAAATGATCGCTTTACCGCGCTCCTTCAGTTCAAGAAGAATATCTTTCAGAAGGATTTGATTGACGGGATCAAGACCCGAGAACGGCTCATCCAACACCACCAGTTGCGGATCATGGATGATCGAGACGATGAACTGCACTTTCTGCTGATTCCCCTTCGAAAGCTCCTCCACTCTCCTGTTTGCATACGGTCCGAGAGAGAACCGCTCCAGCCACTGTTCGGCTTCCTTCCGGGCACGGGCCGGTGTCATTCCGCGGAGGCCTGCGAAATACTGGATCGTATCCAGCAATCCGCTTTTGCGATACAGCCCGCGCTCCTCAGGCAGGTAGCCCACGAGATTGCGCGTTGAGTCGGAAAACGGTCGCCCATCGAAAAGGATTTCTCCCGCGTCCGGCTTGAGGATATTGAGCACCATGCGGATCGTCGTCGTCTTGCCGGCGCCATTGCGACCCAAGAGGCCAAAGATCTCGCCTCGTCCCACTTCAAAGGAGACGCCGTCCACCGCACGAACAGTGGCGAAGTCCTTCCGCAGAGCAGACACCCTGAGCATTATTCATCCGTGTTAAGGAGTGAGCCGGTAAATCATGCGCGCAAAGGGGATCGTTTCGCGCACGTGATCGAGGCCGCAGATCCAGGCAACGGTTCGCTCAACGCCAAGGCCAAACCCTGCATGCGGAACGGTGCCATACCGTCGCAGGTCAAGGTACCACTCGAATGCTTCCTGCGGAAGGTTGTGCTCCTTGATGCGCTGAAGCAGTGTCTCGTAATCATCCTCGCGCTGGCTTCCCCCGATGATCTCGCCATACCCCTCCGGAGCCAGGACATCCACTGCGAGAGCAAGATTGGGATTCTGCGGGTCGCGCTTCATGTAGAACGCCTTCACCGCCGCGGGATAATGATGCACCATGACCGGACGATCGAACTGTTCCGAAACGACCGTCTCATCCGTCCCACCAAGATCGTTGCCGTACTCGAACGGCAATCCCTTCTTCCGAAGAATCTCAACTGCTTCATCGTAGGTGATACGCGGAAGCGGCTTCTGCACGTTCTCTAAGAACGACGTGTTTCGTTCCAGCACCTTCAACTCCTTCTGGCGATGCGTGAGAACCGACTGAACAATGTGGACGAGGAATTCCTCGGCCAGGTCCATGTTGTCGTTCAGATCGTTGAAGGCCACCTCCGGCTCCACCATCCAGAATTCCGTGAGATGTCGTCTCGTCTTCGATTTCTCTGCACGAAACGTCGGCCCGAATGTGTACACCTTGCCGAACGCCATCGCCGCCGCCTCTGCGTAGAGCTGACCCGATTGCGTGAGGTAGGCTTTGCCCAAATCGAAGTACTCTGTCTCGAACAGCGTCGAGGTGCCCTCGCACGCGGCAGGCGTGAAGATGGGAGAGTCCACCAGCACAAACCCACGGTCATCGAAGAACTCCCTGATCGCCTTGATGATCTGGTGGCGGATGCGGAGGATCGCATGCTGGCGACTCGAGCGCAGCCAGAGATGCCGACGATCCATCAGGAACTCGACACCATGTTCCTTCGGCGTGATGGGATAGTCCTTGGCAATGGAAATAATCTGAATATCCGTCACGTCCAGCTCATAGCCACCGGGGGCACGGTCTTCCTTGCGCACCTTCCCCTTCATGATGAAGGAGGACTCTTGCGTCAGCTCGTCCACGCGATGAAATACCTCGTCGCTGACCTGACCCTTCAGTACAACTCCTTGCACAATGCCGGTTCCGTCGCGCAGAATCGGAAACTTGATTTTTCCGCTCGACCGCTTGTTGTACAGCCAACCTTGAAGCGTTACTTCCTGCCCGACGTACTTGGCTAAATCCTCGACGTAGTATTTCGATGCCATAAATCGTAAGGGTTGACGTGAATGAGTAGATGGATGAATATAGAAAAGTACGGGGAGAGGTACAATCAGCTCATCGCCAGCATCCGTTGGATCGGCAAGAGCGCCTTCTCCATAATGACAGGATCAAGGATGATTTCGGGCGAGCGGTTCCGCATGCAGAGGTAGAGTTTCTCCATCGTGTTCAGTTTCATGTACGGACAATCATTGCATGCGCAGTTGCTGTCGGGCGGCGCGGGAATCAGTTCCTTGTCGGGAGCAACCTTGCGCATTTGATGGAGGATACCGGACTCTGTTGCGACGATGAACTTCTTGCTTGGACTGGTCTGGACATACTTGAGCAGCATGCTGGTGGAGCCGATGAAGTTGGCCCGCTGAAGGATTGGCTCTTCGCACTCGGGGTGAGCAATCAGTTCTGCATCGGGATGTTCCACCTGAAGCTGCATGATCTTGCGCAGGCTAAAAACTTCATGCACAATGCACGAGCCTTCCCAGAGTAACATGTCTCTTCCAGTCTTCTTGATGAGAAAGCGACCAAGGTTCCTGTCCGGTGCAAAGAAGATCGGCTTCTCCGGCGGAATCTGTCGGATAATCTTCTCGGCATTGCTGGACGTGCAGATGATGTCGCTTGCCGCCTTCACCTCAGCGGAGCAGTTGATGTACGTTATCGAGATGTGGTTTGGGTGTGCAGCGCGAAATGCTTTGAACGCAGGCCCCGGACATCCTTCTGCAAGGGAGCAGCCGGCATTCAAGTCCGGAAGCAGCACCGGCTTGTTCGGGTTGAGAATCTTCGCGGTCTCTGCCATGAAATGTACGCCCGAAAACACAATCACGTCCGCAGTCGTTGCCGCTGCACGGCGGGCCAACTCAAGGCTATCGCCGACGAAATCCGCGATGTCCTGAATCTCACCCTCCTGATAGTAATGGGCAAGAAGAACAGCGTTCATCTCCTTTTTCAAGCGCAGGATTTCTTCCCGATAGTCAATCTCAACTTCCGGCAGACCGATCATGCAATCTCAACTCCTTTCCTTATCAATGTAAAACATCAGAGCAGGAATCTCAACTACCATCACAGACAGATCGAGATCATCTCCTGCGCGCATCGCACAACGTCATCGACGGTTATCGTGTTGATGTCTCCCCCCTTGCCCTGAAGGAAACGATTCTGCCGACCGATCGGCGCCCACTGTGCGGGATCGGTGGGACCGAAAAGTGACAGAACGGGAACGCCGACACCAGCCGCAACGTGCATGATGCCTGTATCATTCGTGATTACTAGATCGGTGGCTGAAAGGATAGCTGCTACCTCACGAATCGCTTTCCGCTTGATCAACTCGAATGGCACTGCAAGGTGCCGGAGCATTTCCGAAACAGGTTCTTCGTCCATTGGTCCCTCGCTGATCATCGTCATGACTCCAAGACGCTGCGACAGCGCGTTTGCAACTTGAGCAAACCGCTCGGCGCTCCAGCGATTCGGCGGCTTGCCCGCTCCGGGATGGTAGACTACGATTCGCTTGTCCGAATCTATCTTCTTTTTTCTCAATCCGTTAGCAACCGCTATCTCATCATCGTTAAGCGTGATCTCCAAATGGAGCGAAGGTAGCTCCAAGACAAGGGGCTGGGCTATGTCCATGTTGCGAAGGGTTTGATGTCGGGTGGGAGCGGAATCCCACTCTAACTTTACAGGGACGTTGAAGCAGAATGCAGAAAGGTTTTCTTTGCCGCCAAGCATGCTCGCACCGATGCGCACTCGTGCTCCCGAGAGTCGGGCAAGAAGATCGCTGGTGAACGAGACCGAGACTGTTGAAGGGACGATCGCAAGATCGTAGTGCTCGTTTCGCAAACTACGGACAAAGCGCAGGAGGGCAAGCATGCCTCTGAAACCACGACCGAGAAACTCGCGCTTGTCGAACTTCCGTACGCTGTCCAGGTATCGCAGGTGGAGCATCACATCGTAGTTGACCGGGCTGGCAATCAGCGCTATGTGCGCAGAGGGATACTTCCTCCGCAATGCCCGCAACAACGGCACTGCACACAGCATATCGCCAAGCTGATTGTGCTGACGCACGACAAGGATCCGCGCAAAGGTGGCATCAGGAGCAATGGATGTGCGACGCGAGCCGAGTATGAATCGGAGGAGAAAAGAGGCGAAACGTTTGAATGTCCGTTCGAACGAGCGCAGCAATGGTCAGCGAGTGTTACTTCTGCGTTTTCTTCGTATCGGTGAGGTCCTCGAATTCCGCGTCCTGAACATCCTTGAACTCCATCGCAGGCGGCTGCGGTGCCGACGTGCCCACACCGTACTTACCGCGCATCTGCCGTGATGCAGAGTTCGGCCGTGTCAGCGCGAGATACAGCATTCTCAGAATCTTGCCGATAAGCCACGCAGTGACGATGAAAAGCAAAAAACGCAGCATGGTGAATTCTTCCCTCCCTCCTTACTTCTGAACAACAGGGTTGTAATACTCTACAGCACTGTGCGTCCGACGGAAGATCGCACGCACGAGGTCCTCAAAGTGCTCACGGTTGGAAACGAAATCCAACTCTGTGGAGTTTACAATCAATAGCGGTGTTGTGCGGTAGCGGAAGAAGAAGTAGTTGTACGCCTCATTCAGCTCCTTGATGTAGCTCTCCTGCATGTTCGCCTCAAAGTCTCTCCCCCGCCGCCGGATGTTTTCCATGAGCCGCGGAACACTGGATTGCAAGTACACCACAAGGTCGGGGTTGGTGATGTTGTGCTGAATACTGCTGACGAGCGTCTCGTACAACTTCAATTCTTCGTCCTGCAAGTTAAGGTAGGCGAAGATCTTATCCTTCTCGAAGATGTAGTCCGTCACCAGGAAGCGATGAAACAAGTCCGCCTGTCCGAGTTCACGCTGCTGCTTGTAGCGCGTCAGTAAGAAAAAGATCTGCGTCTGAAACGCGTAGCGATCGGGATCCTTGTAGAAATCCTTGAGGAACGGATTCTCCTCAAACCGTTCGAGTACGACTTTCGCATCCAGCAATTCGCCTAACATGGTTGCCAGCGTCGTCTTTCCTGCACCGATCACCCCTTCAATGGCAATGTACCGAAGTTCGGATTGTTGTATCAGCTCTTCGAGAGATTCCTGCTTTCGGGTTGACAAGTACACTCCTGTTGACTGCCGACTCTGAATTAGACAAACACTTTGTATGATGTCATGACGACCCTCGTCCTATCGCGACACGCGCTTGCCATCTCGGTCGCGGTCAGGCCGCTGATGGGGTGGACGACATCCGGAGCGATCTCACGCAGCGGAACGAGAACAAACTTCCGATTCTCCAGCTCGCTGTGCGGGACCCGAAGCGTCTCATCCTCATGCACAAGCCCATCATAGAGAAGGATATCGATATCGATTTCCCGGGGTCCCCAGCGTTCCGTCATCGTCCTGCCCACCATCTGTTCAATGCGCTTCACCTCCGTCAACAACGCAGAAGGCTGCAGCGACGTCTCGAGCTCGATCACAGCGTTCAAGAACTTCGGCTGATCTGTTCTCCCGACGGGATCCGATTCGTACACGGAGGAGGCCCAGATCACGCTTACGTCGGGTACGTTCTTGAGCGCTGCGGCTGCTGCATTCAAGTGCATGTGGCGTTCACCCACATTCGAGCCGAGACCGAGAAAGACGCGATACGTTTTCATCGCTGCTGCACAATCTCAACTTCAACGTAATCAATCACCCCTTTCACCGGCGGATGAACCTTGCGAACCCGCACGATGACCTTCTCCAGCGCCTTGAACTCCTCCAGCAACCCCTTGCCGATCGTGTTCGCCAGCGCCTCTAACAGATAGTACTTCTTGTGCAGAACGGACTGCCGGATGAACGCGTACACCTTCTCATAGTCTACGGTCTTGGCAAGCGAATCGCTTTCGGCTGCAGCAGAGAGATCGCAATACAACTCCACATCAAGCTCGAACTTGCCGCCAAGATTCTGCTCGTCTTCGATCGCGCCGTGATAGGCGTAGAAAACGGCATTCTTGATGCGGATGACGTCCAGCTCCTTCATGCGTTCGATGACAGAGTCAAGATAGAGATTGAACGAGCGAGAATCAAACGATGGTGTTCACGTCTGTTGGATTTTCGCCCACGTATCACGCAGCGTTACCGACCGATTGAACACCAACGCACCCGGCTTCGAATCATCATCCACACAAAAATACCCGAGCCGTTCGAACTGAAAGCGATCCTGGGGTGCGGCATGCATCAGGCTGGGCTCCACTTTACAGGACGAGATGACCTGCAGCGAATTGGGGTTGATGTACTGTTTCCAGTTCTCCCCTGTCGGCTCTTCCACAGTGAACAGTCGGTCGTACAACCGCACCTCGGCATCCAGTGCATGCTGAGCGGAAACCCAATGGATCGTCCCCTTCACTTTGCGTGCACTTTGCGGTGAACCACTGCGCGTCGCCGGATCATACGTGCAACGGATTTCCACAATCTCCCCCGTCCTTTCATCCTTGACCACTCCCACGCATCTGACGATGTAGGCATAGCGCAAGCGCACCTCGGCCCCCGGCGAGAGTCGAAAGTACTTCTTGGGGGGATGTTCGAGGAAATCATCGCGCTCGATGTAGAGTGTTCTCGAGAACGGAACCTTGCGTGTGCCCATCGAGGGATCTTCGGGATTGTTCACCGCTTCGAGTTCTTCGATCTGTCCCTCAGGATAGTTCTCGATCACGAGCTTCAGCGGACGGAGCACTGCCATCACACGTGGTGCTCGTTTGTTCAGATCGTCGCGCAAGCAATCTTCAAGCACCGTCACATCCTGAACGTATTCGCGTTTCGAGACGCCGATCCGCTCGGCAAAGGCACGGATGGATTCGGGGGTATACCCGCGCCTGCGCAGGCCCGAGATCGTAGGCATGCGCGGGTCGTCCCATCCCTTCACGATCCCGTCCTCGACCAGCTCCAACAATCGCCGCTTGCTCATGACGGTATAGCTCAAATTTAGCCGCGCAAACTCAATTTGTTGAGGATGATGGATCTCCAGCGCATCGAGGAACCAGTCGTACAGCGGCCGGTGAATTTCGAACTCGAGGGTGCAGATGGAGTGCGTGATGCCTTCAATCGAGTCGCATTGGCCGTGCGCCCAATCGTACGTCGGGTAGATGCACCATGCGTTGCCGGTGCGATGATGTTCAGCGCGCAGGATGCGATACATGACGGGGTCGCGCAGGTTGAAGTTGGGCGACGCCATGTCGATCTTTGCACGAAGCGTTCGCGACCCATCGGGAAATTCTCCGTTGCGCATCCTGCGAAACAGATCGAGGTTCTCCTCCACGCTGCGATTGCGATAGGGACTTTCCTTGCCGGGTTGGGTAGGCGTCCCACGGTATTCACGAATCTCATCCGCCGAAAGATCGCAGACATAGGCTTTGCCTTTCTTGATCAGCTTGACCGCGTACTCGTATAGTTGCTCGAAGTAGTCGGATGCATAATACTCGCGGTCCTCCCAGTCGAACCCAAGCCAGCGGACGTCCCGCTTAATCGAGTCGACGTATTCAACTTCTTCTTTCGTCGGGTTGGTATCGTCGAACCGCAGGTTGCATTTCCCGTTGTAGTCGTGTGCAATGCCGAAGTTCAGACAGATGGACTTCGCGTGACCGATGTGGAGATAACCGTTCGGTTCCGGTGGAAAGCGTGTGTGTACCCTGCCACCGTATTTGTTTGTCCTTAAGTCCTCTTCGATGATCTCGCGGATAAAGTTCGTCCGAGCGACGTGCCCGGTGCCGGACTGTTCCGTCGGTTTCTTTGCTGTATCGTCCACTGTCTATGAGAGTTTCGTGAGAGCCGTTGTCAATCTGCGAATCGTTTCGTCCTTGCCGAGAATAGCGACAATGTCGAACACGCCGGGACCTGCTCCTACCCCCGACACAGCAAGACGGAGGGGGTGAATGAGCTGCCCGTTGCTGACGCCCAACTGTTGCGCGCTGGCGTGCAATGCCGACTCGTATTCCTCGCGCGTCGGATGGTTCAACTGCATGAAAGCGTCGCGCAGGAGCGTGAGATGCGCGGGCGTTTCCTTTTTCCAGCGTTTCCTGACGACCTCCGCATCATACGATGATGGCGCTTCGAAGAAGTAGGGGCTTTTCTCGATGATGTCCCTGACAAAGCTCATCCGCTCGCGCATCGCGTCGATAACCTGTATCAGATAGTCGTCGGCAAACTGAACGTCCTTGAACCGCGACCGTGCCAGTTCGCTCTTCAGCAGGGGCAAAATGGCGGACGAGGGCTTCCTGCGCAAGTGCTCGGCGTTCATCCAGTTCAACTTCTCGACGTTGAAGACCGCGCCCGACTTCCCCACCCGCTCGAGCGAGAACTCCTGCACCAACTCCTCGAGCGTAAAGAGCTCTCGCTCATCCCCCGGATTCCAGCCAAGCAGCGCAACAAAATTGATGAGGGCCTCCGGCAGGTAACCCTTCTCCTTGAAGTCCTCAACGGCAACACTTCCCTGTCGCTTGCTCAGTTTGGACTTATCCGGATTGAGGAGAAGAGGAAGATGAGCGAACTGAGGCATCTCCCATCCGAAATACCGGTACAGCAACACGTGCTTCGGCGTGCTGGGGAGCCACTCCTCGCCACGAATAACATGCGAGATCTCCATCAGGTGATCGTCCACCACGTTGGCAAGGTGATACGTCGGAAAGCCGTCGGATTTGATGAGCACCTGATCGTCGAGCTGCTCGCTGGAGAACTCGACCGTGCCGCGTACGATATCCGTGAACGAGACCGTGGTGTTGTCCGGGATCTTCATGCGAATTACGTGCGGCAGGCCCGCCTTCAACTTGGCCTGCACCTCATCGGGGCTGAGCTTCCATGCCCTGCGATCATACTTCGTCGGGAGGCCCCTCTTCTCCTGTTCCGCTCGCATAGCCTCCAACTCCTCCGAGCTCTCGAAAGCGTAGTAGGCCTTTCCCTCATCGAGAAGCTGCTGCGCGTACTTCCGATAAATTTCTGTCCGGTCGGATTGCCTGTATGGCCCTTTCGGTCCCCCAACATCCGGCCCCTCATCGTAGGTCAGTCCCGACCACCTGATGATGTCGATGAGCTTCTGCTCAGCATCGGGAACGTAGCGCGTTTGGTCGGTGTCCTCGATGCGCAGAACGAACTTTCCCCCCTTCTGTTTGGCAAACAAATAATTGTACAGCGCCGTCCTCAATCCTCCCACATGCAGGTAGCCTGTAGGACTGGGAGCAAAGCGAACACGAATCGTTGACACTGTCTCAGGGTGAACCGTCACTATTTATTGGATTCTCAAGTTACTGCAAGCTACAAAAAATGAGTGAGAGATTCCATGTGGAGGCCGTGCCCGAAAAGGCGGTGCAAGGTTCGTTCGCACAAACGGAAGAGAAGAGATCGCCTGCCTTCCTTCGCGTGTGTTCGCGATGACAACGCGAGCACAGGAGCCCCCATCATGATGTAGGAAGACAGACGTAACAGGCATGTAAAATGAAACGTATCATCGCGCACCACAATCACTCATAAACACTTCACAACCGAGGAGAAACACATCATGAGGCAGCTACCGATGTTGATGGTTCTTGCCGGCGCGCTTGTTCTGGGCGGATGCAGCAAGAAGAACTCGAACCCGCTTCAACCCAACCCCGGCACTCAGGAGCCGATGGTGACCTTTACCATGCACCTGCAATCCGGCACACAGGGGATGATCTTCGTTGCCGTCCCCAGTGAGGATGTGATGCTGTCGAAGGTGGAACTCAGTTTCCCGGCACAGCAATTCACTGACGTGATCACGAACCCGAATCCGACGCGTGTATTTCCGAAGGGACAGAACATCGAGCTGAATGAGTACACCGGCATCGACGCGGGCCAGCAATGGGTGCTGAAGTTCTACGGTACGTTGGTCAAGACGGGCAAACCATTCGTGGTTACTATCAACTGGACTGTTGTGTAAGCACCGCACGCGGGTCCGGCATTGCGCGCGGAGGGGAAGCGTACTGCCGGATCCGGGGTTCCTACTGCGTCAGTTCCACTGCAACGCTCCGGTCGACTGCCGCGGCAACCATCCGCAAACGCTCCATGAGGTCGCGGAAGCGTGCGGGTTTCAGCGCCTGTGCTCCATCGGAAAGAGCCATCTCGGGATGGGGATGGACTTCGATCATCACTCCGTCCGCGCCGGCAGCGATGCCCGCAAGGGCCATCGCCGTTACGCCATCCCACATACCAATGCCGTGGCTCGGATCGACGATGATCGGAAGATGCGAGAGTTTTTTGATCACCGGAATGGCGTTGAGATCGAGTGTGTTGCGCGTGTACGGCTCGAACGTTCGAATCCCGCGCTCACACAGAATCACGTTCCGGTTTCCACGAGCCAGAATGTATTCGGCCGACATCAGCAATTCTTCGATCGTAGCAGAGATTCCACGCTTCAGCAGTACGGGCTTGCGCATTTCGCCAACGGCTTCCAACAGCGAGTAGTTCTGCATGTTGCGTGCCCCGATTTGAATGATGTCGGCAACGGTAGCCACCGCAGGAAGGGTGCGCACATCCTTGGCCTCGGTGACGATTTTCAGCCCGGTACGCTCTTTTGCCTCTCGCAGGAGCGTCAGGCCTTCTTCTTTCATCCCCTGAAATGCATACGGCGAGGTGCGAGGTTTGTAGGCACCGCCCCGAAGGAACTTCGCTCCCGCATCCTTCACCGCTTCGGCTGTGGCAATCAGTTGTTCCCAACTTTCGACCGAACACGGTCCGGCAATAATGGCAAGCTCCCTTCCGCCGATGATTTCTCCATCAACATCAATCTCGGTGTTTATCGGTTTGGTATCACGACCGACCAACTTGTACGGCTTCGTGATCGTGAGGGCATCTTCCACCCCCGGCATCATGATAAAATGCTCGGGGTTGATCTTATCACGATTGCCTGTAATAACGATACCGGTACGTTGTAGGCCGGGCACCTCGTGCGGAACAAATCCCATAGCAACTACTTTGTCCATCACACGCTGGACCTGTTCACGCGTCGCGTCGGGTTTCATCACGATAAACATAAAGACTCCGGCAAATCTCGTACAAAGGAACCGTTCACCATGTCCCAATATAGTGTTTCAGCGTGACTCTTGCATTTCCAGCCAATTGCGCAGCAGGTGCTCTCCCTCTTCGGTGAGAATGGATTCGGGGTGGAACTGGACGCCGACCAGCGGAAGGAATTTGTGGTGAATGCCCATAATCATTCCGTCGTCCGTCTGAGCGGTAACCTCAACATCGCCAGGGAGGCTCTTCGGCGCGATGACCAACGAATGATAGCGAGTGGCCATAAACGGATTCTTCACGCCCGTGAAGATCGAGGTCCCCCAATGTCGAATCCACGACGTTCTCCCATGCATCAACTCGGGCGCCTGCACAATGCGCGCGCCGAATGCTGCACCGATAGCCTGATGCCCCAAACACACACCAAGGATCGGAATCCTCTGGCCGAAGTGCCTGATTGCCGCAAGCGTGACGCCCGCTGTCTCCGGTCGCCCCGGGCCCGGCGAGATAAGAATGCGATCGGGACTCAGTCGTTCGATCTCTTCCAGCGAAATGGCATCGTTGCGGCACACCATCACTTCGTTACCCGTCGGCTGAAGGATCTTTCTCATCAACTGCACAAGGTTGTAGGTGAAGGAATCGTAGTTGTCAAGGACGAGCACCATGAGATCGAACCAATCGGTGAATCGAGTGCATGAAATATAGACGCCACGCGAGACGATGTCAAGGCTGCAGGTTCTTCTCGTTCGCGAAAAACATTCGGTTCTCTTGCTTTTTGTTGAGAAGATAGTATCATGAAGTAGAGCGTCCTCCTGACCTGCACACAAGCGGAGCCGTTGCATCACTGCTGGATTTCCATTTCTCCATGGAAACGCTCCGCGTAATACTCTCATCTTCCGGAAGGGAATGCGTGCACGATGCTACAACAGGTCATCCTCGACAACACAGTGCTAACGTGGTTTTCATTCGCCGGTGCATTGGCGGCATCGTTCGTCGCGCTTCTTTTGCTGCGGCGCATCATTGCGCGTCGTCTATCGGTGTTGGCAAAGGCGACAGCGACAATGTGGGACGACCTTGCCATAAACCTTCTAGGCGGAACGCGCATCTGGTTTCTGTTCATTGCTTCAGTGCAGTTGGCTGCGACACTGCTCACTCTGCCGCCGCAGATACATCGCATTCTTGACATAGTGTTCATCCTTCTTCTCCTGCTGCAGGTTGGCTTGTGGGCAAGTGCTGCCCTCTCGTTCTGGCTGGGCCGGCTCGTGCAGCAGCGGATGCAGGAGGATGCCGCAAGCGCTACGACACTCTCCGCCATCAGTTTCGTAGGGAGACTTGCCCTATGGTCCGTCGTATTTCTGCTGGCCCTCGACAACATCGGGTTCGATATTACCGCGCTGATTACCGGTCTGGGCATCGGCGGCATCGCGGTTGCGCTGGCACTGCAAAACGTTCTCGGCGATCTTTTTGCCTCCCTTTCCATTGTTCTGGATAAGCCTTTCGTTATTGGGGATTTCATCATCGTCAATGAGTATCTCGGGACTGTTGAGAAGATCGGGCTGAAGACGACGCGTATCCGGAGTCTTTCCGGCGAGCAGGTCGTCTTCTCCAACGCCGATCTGCTCAACAGTCGTATTCGGAACTTCAAGAGAATGTATGAACGGCGCGTCGTCTTTACGGTCGGAGTCACGTATCAAACACCCACCGAGAAACTCACACGCGCGGCAGAGACGATCAGAGAGATCGTACGCGCCCAGCCTCACACCAGGCTGGACCGCGTACACTTCAAACAGTTTGCAGACTCAGCGCTCGTTTTCGAATGCGTGTACTACGTTCTGCTTCCCGATTACAATACGTACATGGACATTCAGCAGGAAATCAACCTGCAAATCCATAGACGCTTTACGGACGAAGGGATAGACTTTGCCTATCCGACGCAAACAGTGTTTGTGCACGATAGGGTAGGCGCCCTGGCTCCTACCAACACTTCGTAATCAAAAGGGAACTGCCTGTGGAACCATTTCACTTCCGTTCGAAAGTTGATCAGACCCTTCTTCTGGGCCTGAAAGCAAAGAATGTGTCGATGCTCCTCGAGGGAATACGTACGGTACCCGATTCCTCCATTTACTACCATACACATCGTTTCCTTCAGCAGCATCATTACCTATCACCCGAACCGCCCAACGACTTCGCACACTGGGTGTCGCAAATTCTGAATGATGACGTCCTGGGCGAGAAACTTTCCAGCGTGGACATCATTCAGTTTGCCAGCATCGGCCAGCTCCGAGAGAGAGTCATCACCATCTTCGAAGAATACCTTGCCGGCATTCATCGGGATGTGGAATGCCCTCCGGGCGAAGAGTTTCATTTTATGGCAAGCCGCACCTTCGTTCTTCCCACTCCGTATAGGGCGTCCACCATTCGCGAGTTCCGTGAAGCTCTTGCGCGGGTAACCATCGGCTCTCTGTATTTTCATATTTTCGATGCAAAGTTACGTCTTCAGACAGGGGACAACGATTTTTCGCGCTGGTTCGACAGTCATGGTTATCATGAACTGGCAGCAGAACTGCGCCGCGTCGATCCTTACACACACACGTTGGAAGGATTGCGAAAACGTATCCTTGTAATGACAAAGGCCTATGATACGCATTGAAGATTACGTTCCCATCGTAGGGCAAGCGACCGTGGATGAGCTGTACGTGCTGGCGCAGCACCTCCGCGGCAAAGTTGTTCAGAACATCAACTCCACTGCTGTCGGGGGAGGCGTGGCCGAGATTCTCACCAGGATGATTCCCCTGTTGAAGCAACTGGGCGTCGAAGCTCGATGGGATGTGATCAAGGGCGATGAGAAGTTTTTCGTCGTCACCAAGAAGGTTCACAACGGACTTCATGGCGTTCCTGTGCAGATTGCTCCCGAAGAGTACGACTGGTTTCTTGAGGTCAATCGCCAGAACGCAGAAGAATTGGCATTCGCGGATATCGTTTTCGTGCACGACCCACAGCCCGTTGCGCTGATCGAAAAACGCCCGAGCGTCGGAGGCCAGTGGTTATGGAGATGCCACATTGATTTCTCACAACCCGATCCGTCGATCTGGAGATTCCTTCGCAGGTACATCGAAATGTATGATGCGGCGGTGTTCTCTGCTCCGGCCTTTGCGCGCAAGCTTTCGATAGCTCAGGTGTTGGTCGCGCCTTCGATTGATCCTCTGAGCGATAAGAACAAGGAGTTGCCTCAGGAGTTTATCACGTCGGTGTTCGATCGTTTCGGGATCGACCTCTCGCGTCCCGTGATTACGCAGATTTCGCGATTCGATTACCTCAAGGATCCTGTCGGGGTCATCAAGGCATACAAAATGGCGAAGAAGTACGTAGACGCACAGCTCGTTCTGGCGGGCGGGGGCGCCACCGACGATCCGGAAGGGCCCATGATCATGGAGCAGGTCAAGGCGGAGGCAGACAAAGACCGGGATATTTTTATTCTCTTCTTACCACCGTCAAGCGACATCGAAATCAACGCGCTTCAGCGAGGCTCCACCATCATTCTGCAGAAGTCGCTCAGGGAAGGTTTCGGCCTCACC
>CAZIKE010000036.1:0-2068 GCA_964539775.1 uncultured Chitinophagales bacterium | reverse complement strand
TCACCGTCTCAGAAGCGTTGTGGAAAGCAAAACCGACGATCGCCGGCGCGGTCGGGGGAATTCCCTTGCAGATCACGCACAAGTACTCGGGCATTCTCACGCACTCCATCGAAGGCACAGCGTACTGGATCAAGCAACTGCTGCACGAACCCGACTACGCGCGACGGCTCGGCCTCAACGGACGGGAACATATCAAGAACAACTTTCTCATTACTCGACACATCAAGGACTATCTTCTGCTGTTTCTTTCGTTGTATTACCGAGATGACAACGTGTACCTATGACAAAAGGCAAACAAAAATCCGCGAGGCGTTTGGTTGTGGTATCAAACCGCCTGCCGTTCAGCGTTCATCTCGAAAATGGTGAGATAGTATTCAAGCCCAGTGCAGGCGGACTTGCCACGGGGATGGCAGCGGCCCTTGCGGGCATTCCGCGCGAAGCCTCGTTGGTTGATGACTACATCTGGGTGGGATGGCCCGGCAGCAGCATCGAGGAGGCCTTACGCCCGGTCCTCAACGAGCGGGCCTTGAACGAGTTCAACGCCGTTCCGGTCTATCTCACCGAGCAGGAAATGGATCGGTTTTACCTCGGCTTCTGCAACAAAACCATCTGGCCGCTGTTCCACTACTTCCCGTCATATGCAGTGTATGAAGAAGAATACTGGCAGCAATACAAACACGTGAACGACCGATTTGCGGCTACTTTGGCGGAGATCGTCCGGCCCGAGGATATTGTGTGGATTCACGATTACCACTTCATGCTCCTGCCGCAGATGCTGAGAACGCGCATCCCGAATATCCCCATCGGGTATTTCTTGCATATCCCGTTTCCTTCGTTTGAGGTGTTCAGGCTTTTGCCGGGGGCATGGCGTCGCGAGATTCTCGAGGGATTAGTCGGCGCCGATCTCGTCGGGTTCCATACGTACGACTACACGCAGCACTTCCTGCAATGTGTGCTTCGGATTCTCGGCTACGAACATAGCATGGGGCAATTCGTCACACCCGAGTGGTTTGTCAAGGCAGATACCTTCCCCATGGGTATCGACTTCGAAAAGTTTGCCCGAGCCGTACACGACCTGGACGTGCAGAAGGAACGTGAAGCAATTAAGGCATCGCTGCAGGCTGTACGCATCATTCTTTCCGTTGACCGACTGGACTACACCAAAGGAATTCTGAAGCGTCTCGAAGGCTTCGAAGGTCTTCTGGAAAAACATCCGCATTATCACGGCAAGGTGAAGCTCATCATGGTCGTCGTACCGTCGCGCATCGGTGTGGAGCAGTACGACTTGATGAAGAAACAGATCGAAGAGATGGTTGGCAAAATCAACGGAAAGTTTGGGGAGATTGACTGGACGCCTGTTGTGTATCAATACCGTCACGTACCGTTTCCCTCACTGGTGGCGATGTATAGTCTCAGCGATATCGCCCTCGTGACACCGCTCCGTGATGGGATGAATCTCGTAGCAAAAGAGTATATCGCCTCACGCGAGGATCAGACGGGCGTCCTCATTCTGAGCGAAATGGCCGGCGCGGCCAAAGAGCTTGGCGAGGCCATTATCATCAATCCCAACAACAGGGAAGAGATTACCGAGGCGATGCGCGAAGCCCTCGAAATACCGATCGAAGAACAAAAGAAACGCAACGCTATTATGCAGCAGCGGCTGCGTCGGTATAACGTTGTGCGCTGGGCGCAGGATTTTCTTAACGAACTCATCGTCGCCGGGCAGGCACAGCAACGGTTTGCAGCAAGGCTTCTCGCACATGCAGAGAAGCAGAGACTTCTTCAGAATTTTGACAAGGGGACACGGCGACTTCTTCTGTTGGATTATGATGGCACACTGACGCCGATCGTACGAAAGCCGTCGCTCGCCGTGCCGTCGGCAGACTTGCTGCGCCTCCTTTCCCTGCTCGCAGAGCATCCGGCCAACATTCTCGTGCTGATCAGCGGACGCGATCGCGGAGCACTCAGCGAATGGTTCGGCCACCTTCCCGTGACGCTGGTCGCCGAACACGGCAGTTGGATCCGCGAGCATGGCATGGCACTCGTTTGCTGCTTGAGCATTCTCCAG